>JAIQFT010000001.1 GCA_020073185.1 Terriglobia bacterium | reverse complement strand
CGCTTCGATAGACGCGGTAACCCGGCCACCCCAGAATCTTCGTCCACTCACTGTCGCTCATCCCGCCGAGCGTACCGCCAAACCGCTACTCTGGAATCCAGTAAATCCACGAGTTTTTCAGATTCCTGCGCAGAGCCGATTTTGTTATCACGCACTGCGCCTGTAGCGCACGAGTTCACGTGGATTAGAGTCGGCGTTTTCGGGACGTAAACGTGGCCCACGGGGTCGTACTTGTACACGTTGGTTGGGGCTGATCCGGACTGGATCCCACCCAGCAAGTAAATCTGATTACTGAGTGTCAGACCAACCGCACTGTAGGTTGGGAACGGCATATCCGGCAGCGCTGCCCAACTGCCCAGAGTCGTGTCATTGGTTGGCGGCGTAAACACCTCGGCTCCACTCAAGACGCCGCCGCTTACGCTTTGTTTCCCTCCGAACACGTATATCTGGTTGTTGTAGACCGTGACGGCAGGATAGTAGCGCGCAGTGCTCATACTGGCGACCACGCGCCAGGCATTCGTTGCCGGGTTGTACTCCTCCACGGTGTTGAGAAAGGTGTTGTTAAAGTACCCGCCGATGACGTAAATCCGAGGCGTGGTGCATGAGGTAGCTCCAACGCAAGCAGTTGCCGCCCCGGCTCCCGTGCGCGGCGTTGCCATGCTTGCAAGGTTTGTCCATACCGATGCAGCGTTCATTAAGGTCCAACCGACGCCCGTGTACCCGGCGGGAGGAACGGGATCACCGCCCATGATGGCGTAGCCGGTGGGCACGCCTGGCGTCGGGGCGGGGATGGGTTCGCAGGTGACGCTGCCGTCGGCGGCAATGGCGCGAATGGCGTTGCCGGCGGTGCAGGTAGAGGAGACGCGGCGCTGAACATAGCCGGTGTCGGCGCTGAGAGTGACAGTGGTGCTGGTGGTGCTGGCGGTGACGCCATTCGTACCCAATACGCTGCTCACCCCGCCACCCGAGCTGCCCGTGGCGGCGGTGAGTTGCACCGAGCCGTCGGGAAACTTGAAGCCACCGCTGCTCTCGATGACGCCGGCCACGCTCAGCTTGTTCGCCGGTGAAGCGACGCCAACGCCTACGTTGCCCGTCGGTGCGATAAAGAACGACTTGCCCGCAACCGCGCCGTTGCTTTCGTAGCGCAGGAAACCGAAGTTGTCGGGGAAAAACGCCGATTGCTGCAACTCCCAGAAGCTGTTCGGCAGTGTGGTGTCGGTCAATCGGATGCGCGGCGAGTCGCTGTTGACCAGCAGCGCGCTGGTGTTTACCATCCCGGCCACGTCGAGCTTGAATCCGGGATTGATGGTGCCAATGCCTACATTGCCGTTGGCCGCCACCAGGAACGATTTGCCGGGAACCGCGGTGTTGTTCTCGTAGCGCAGGAACCCGAAATTGTCCGATGCGTAGGCCGACTGCTGCAGCTCCCAAAAGCTGTTGGTCAGCGCGGTGTCGATCAGCCGGATGCGCGGCGAGGCTCCCTGCACGAACATGTAGGGCGCATTGACGATGCCGCCCACGTCCAGGGTGTAGGCCGGATTGCTCTTGTTGACGCCGACATTGCCGTTGTCGATGATCGAGGAGTTGGTCATGTTGGTGCCGCTGGCGTCGAACTTGGCGAGGTAGTTCTGCGTGCCGAGGTAGGCAAAGGTGCCGCCGGGAGCGCTGGCGCTGTTCTTCGTCGCGGTGGCGCCACTGGAAGTCGATGCGCTACCGCTGGAGCCACTGGAACCGTCGGCGGCTGCTGTCATGACGAAGTCGCTCACCGGATGTCCGGCGACGGTCTCGGCGTCACCCGCTTTCAGCGCGTACGGAACGCTGACTAAAAACACGCGCGGCTGCTCGGCTTCCTGCTCGATTTGCACGCCTAGCCAGCGCGCTTCGTTCGTCGTGAACAGCTCCGTCGGCACGCCGTCTTTGGAATTCGCGCCCAGCAGAACGCTGAAGTGCCCGCCGGGACGCAGGGTGACATTCTGTATTTCCTGCCACAAGGGCGCGCCGCCGGTCGCGTCCTTGTACAGTGAGAAGGTGATGCCCACGGTGCGCGCGTCGGTCGCCGCCGTCACGGATCCGCTGAAGCGAATCAGACGCGGGAGCGGCGGCTGCTCGGAGGCTGCGATCGCGGGAATGCTGGAAGACGTTGTTTGTTGTGCAGAGGAAAATGTTGCCAACAAAAAAGCAACAGAGATCAATACCATGGCGAAGCGTGCTCTCGGCATGGTGTCCTCCCGGTCACGCGGAGCGCGAGATGAATTCTCCACAGGGACATAAGGGGGCCGATGCATCACCAAGGGAATTTGCTGGGGCCGGAGAATTTGCTGGGGGAAGAGCTAGTCACTAACCTAAGACGGTTTGCGCCCGCCACAACGGAAATATCGTCATACCCCAGGAGCGGGCATTCCCGAAATGGAGTCCGCAAGAAAGGCGGCGGCCAATTAGAGTTTGCGGGCGATGAGGGCGACGGTTTTCTGAATGAAGAAAAGCTCACCGTCGCGGCGGAAGGGGCGGGCGCCGCTGAGGTCTTCCTTTTCATCGCGCGCAAACAGGGCACGGACCTGGGCGGCGCGATCGGGAGGCGTGTGGGAATAACTCATCCAGTACTCCACCGGTTGCACCACCTCGCTGCTGTAGGCGGTTTCGATCTCCAGGGCGCACGCTCCGAACAAGCGCGCCAATGCACTGAGGCTCAGCGCACGGGTGTGCGAGGGGTCGCGCAGGCGCTCGAATTGGTCTTGGAAGGCGGCGCGCTCGGGGACTTCGCTGGCAGCAAGGTCCTCGACAGCAACGCGGCCGCCGACGCGGCAGACGCGCGCCATCTCGCGGAGCGGGACGGTGGGATCCTCGAAATGATGGAAGGCGAAGCGGCAAAAAACGATGTCGAACTCGGCGTCGGCGAAGGGGAGTTGGTCGGCATCGGCGCGCTGGAAACGGAGGTTGGCGAGGCCGCGCTCGCGGCGGGCGCGTTCCGCCACCGCGAGGATCGCGTCGGTAAGGTCCACGGCGATGACTTCGCGGCAGCGCTCGGCCATGGCCATGGCGATATGACCGGGGCCGGTGGCAATCTCGAGCGCACGGGCGTCAGGCGCAGGATTGATGGCGTTGACCAGGCGTTCGAGGCGCTCGCGGTTGTGCAGCACCGCGACGGCGGCAAATGCCTCTGCCTGGCGGGTAAATTCCTCGCGGACTCTGTCCTTGTGCGACATAAAAGCTCTTAGCTCTTAGCTGTTAGCTCTTAACCGATGTGCGGGTGAGAGCTACGGAGTAAGGGTAGCACGGGCGATTGAGTTGTGCGTTGCGAGTTGCGAGTTGAGAGACTCGACTACTGGAGTTGAATGGACGCGATGTAGTCGGTGAGGGCATGGATGCGGGCGGAGACTTCCCTCTGGTTCTCGCCGCTGAGCGGGCGGAAAGCGACGCCCCAGACCGGCATTTCGCGGGAACCGTGACTGGCGATAGCGCCACCCCACTCGATGACCTGATAGATCTGGCCGCCAGAAAATCGGCCTGCGTTGCGACGGGCAAGGGCGGTGAGGTCGGGGGGCGGAACTTTCAAGGCAGCGGCGGCGGGACCATCGCCCCTGCCGGACCTGCCGTGACAACTGGCGCAATAGGCGTGGTAGAGATCGGCACCGGCGTTGGAACGGTCCACGGCGGCGGAGGGCTTGTCCGACCTAGGCTTCTCCGCGTTGCCGTTGGTGCATGCCATTGCACAGGAAAGGAGAAGGAGTAGAACAACAGCCGTAATTGCTCTATCAGCCTTCATGACGCCAGAGTGCGCCATTTAACCACTCACCGCAGTGACGCTCATCACAGAGACACGTAACCTTGCACCTGGAATGTAAACCAGTGGCCGCACTATGGCTGAAACTAAAGACACTTGCGGTTTTCGGGAAAACAACCGTTTCAGGCCCGGGCCGGGTCGATCTTCTCGGGGTTGACGCCAAGTTCCGCCAGCGCATTTTGCACGCGGGCGGCGTCGTACTGGCCGTCGCGGGCCAGGCGCGCCAGGGCGGCGGCGGCGATGGATTCGGCATTGACTTCGAAATGGCGGCGCAGATGCTGGCGATTGTCGCTGCGGCCGAAACCGTCGGTGCCCAGCGAAACCAGGCGGTCCGGCAGCCAGGGAGCAAGCTGGTCGGGAACAATCTTCATGTAGTCGGTGGCGGCGATGATGGGCCCTGCGGCGCCCTCGAGAGCGGTCAGGAGATAAGGCTTCCTAACCGGCTCAGCAGGATGCAGACGGTTCCAGCGCTCAGTGGCGAGAGCCTCACGGCGCAGTTCGTTGTAGCTGGTGAGGCTCCAGACGTCGGCTAACACGCCGTATTTGTCGGCGAGGATGCCCTGCGCGCGCAGCGCTTCGTTGAGAATGGCGCCGCTGCCGAACAACTGCACTGCGGCCCGGCCGGCGGGCGCCGCTTTGTACTTGTAAATGCCACGGAGAATGCCTTCACGAGTGCCGACGGGCATTTCCGGCATGGCGTAGTCTTCGTTGTAGACGGTGATGTAGTAGAAGCGGTCTTCGCGCTCCTGGTACATGCGGCGAATGCCGTCCTGAACGATGACGGCGATTTCGTAAACGAATGCCGGGTCATAGGTGGCGCAGGTTGGGACGGCGCTGGAGAGCACGATGCTGTGGCCGTCCTGGTGCTGCAGTCCTTCGCCTGCGAGGGTGGTGCGGCCGGCGGTGCCGCCGATCAGGAAACCTTTGCCGCGCGCGTCTCCGAAGGCCCAGATGAGGTCGCCCACGCGCTGGAATCCGAACATCGAGTAAAACGTGAAGAACGGAATCATAGGCACGTGGTAGTTGGAGTAGGCGGCGCCGGCGGCGGTGAAGGACGCCATGGAGCCGGCTTCGGTGATTCCCTCCTCCAGGATCTGTCCGTCCTTGGCCTCACGATAGTAGAGGAGCATGTCCTGATCGTGAGGTTTGTAGAGCTGGCCCTGGCTGGCGTAGATGCCAACCTGGCGGATGATGGATTCCATGCCAAAGGTACGGCCTTCGTCGGGAATGATGGGGACAATCAGCTTGCCGATCTCCGGGTGCTTGAGCAGATGGCGCAGAATGCTGACGTAGCCCATGGTGGTGGAGACGGCGCGCCCTTTGGAGCCTTGCAACCACTCGGAAAAGTCGGTAAGCAGGGGCGCGTGAAAGGTAAAATCACCGGCCTCGCGGATCACGACGTAGCCGCCCAGTTCGCGGCGGCGCTCCTTCATATAAACAACTTCCTCGCAGTTTTCCGGCGGGCGATAGAAGGCTCCCTCACGAGCCGCCTGCTCGGGGATGGGGATCTCGAAGCGGGTACGGAAGGCGGCGAGCTGTTCGTCGGTGAGCTTTTTTTCCTGGTGGGTGGCGTTGCGGGCCTCGGCCGAGCCAAGACCGTAGCCCTTCACCGTCTTGGCGAGAATAACGGTGGGCCCATCCTTGTGCTCGACCGCGCGTTTGTAAGCGTTGTAGACCTTCTGCGGATCGTGGCCGCCGAGACGGAGAGCGGTAAGCTGGTCGTCGCCCAGATGCGCAACCAGGTCGAGCAGTTCGGGGTATTTGCCGAAGAATTCCTTGCGAATGTAGGCGCCGCCCTTGACCTTCAGCGCCTGGTACTCGCCATCAACAACTTCCTCCATGCGCTTCAGCAGCAGACCGGACTTATCGCGCGCGAGCAGGGCGTCCCAATCTTCACCCCAGATGACCTTGATGACATTCCATCCGGCGCCGCGGAAGGCGGCCTCGAGTTCATTGATGATTTTGCCGTTGCCGCGCACGGGCCCGTCCAAGCGCTGCAGGTTGCAGTTGACGACGAAGATCAGGTTGTCGAGGCGTTCGCGTGAGGCCAGGGTGAGCGAGCCCATGGATTCGGGCTCATCGGTTTCACCGTCACCCACGAAGGCCCAGATCTTGCGCGGCGTCTTGGCGATGATGCCGCGGTTTTCCAGGTAGCGCATGAAACGGGCCTGGTAGATGGCGTTGATGGGACCGAGGCCCATGGAGACGGTTGGAAAACGCCAGAAGTGCGGCATGAGCCAGGGATGCGGGTAGGAAGAAAGTCCGGGCTGGTCACGCAGCTCGTGGCGGAAATTTTCCAGATCCCGCTCGGAAAGCCGGCCCACAAGGAAGGCGCGCGCGTAAACGCCGGGCGAGGCGTGGCCCTGGAAATAGACGAAGTCGCCAGGTTGATTGTCGTAGTTGGCGCGGAAGAAATGATTGAAGCCGACCTCGAAGAGAGTCGCGACCGAAGAATAGGTGGAGATGTGGCCGCCAATGCCGGGATCTCGCTTGTTTTGGCGATGCACCATGGCGAGCGCATTCCAGCGAATCAGGCTCTTGATGCGGCGCTCCAAGGCGCGATCGCCGGGGTAAGGTTCCTCCTCGTCAACCGGAATGGTGTTGACGTAGGGCGTGTTCAATTGCACAGGGACATCCACGCCGAACTGGCGCGCGCGGGAGGAGAGAGCTTGCAGGATGCGCACCCCGCGACTGGCGCCTTCTTGGTCCACGACCTGGTCAAAGGCTTCCACCCACTCCGCGATTTCGTCGAAATCCGGCGGCGCCTCAAGTGCACGTTTTGTGCTCATAATTTCCCTTTTCGGAGACTACCCAAATTGATGCTTTCCATGGCCGTAAAGAACCAGGCAATGGTGGAACATGGCCGGCAGCGCGCAGCCGAGACGATCCTTGAACCATGATGGAGTTGGTGGTCCCTGTTCCGATAAGAGGTTGACAAAAGTGTAACTGGTTGCACAGACAGCCGCAAGCAAGCCGAGTAGCTGGGATGGATCTTGGCGGACGATGCACCAGAAAACAGTTGCTCGGGACCTGGAGGCGGAGGAGGTTTCCAAATTGGAACGTGCGGTTTCGATGGTAGGAAGTTGAGGGCGGGGGATCACTGCGCGGCGGGCGGCATTAAGACTAGAATCGCCGCGGTGTTCGATCCGTCAACCATCGAAGCCGAGTTGCGCGGGATGGCCCCGGAGCAGTTGCGCGCCACCCTGGCAACGTTCCTGCCCGCCGATGCGACCACGGCGGAGCGAATCGCTGCCATCGAAGCCGGCCTGCACAGCCCCGCCGGGCAGGCGCTGCGCGAGGCGATGGCGAGGTGGATCGTCGAAGACATCGTGCCGGTGGAGGCGTTGGTTCCGCAGGCGTACATCAAGTGGCGTCCGCCGGTTCGCGACGCCATGATGTTCGTGGTGACGCACCTGTCCGCCGGGCGCCTGGCGCCGAAACTCCTGGAGCAAGTCGAGCTTCCGGCAAAGACATCCCCGGAGAAGCGCCTGCTGCTGCTGATTGCGAAAGTCCCCGGGCTGCAGAAACTGGGGCAGGTGATTGCGCGCAACCGGCACCTGGGCCCGGCGCTGCGCAATGCACTGGCGAAGCTGGAGAACGGAATCCGCGACGTCAAGCCGGAGGAAATCTGCGCCCTTATCCGGCAGCAACTGGGAGCGCGGCTGGAGGCTTTTGACGTTCGCATCAAGCCGGACATCCTGTCGGAGGCGAGCGTCAGCGCGGTGGTGCGCTTCACCTGGCGGAATCCCGACACCGGATACCTGGAACGCGGCGTCTTCAAGGTATTGAAACCACATATCCCGGTATGCTTCGCCGAGGACATGGAGTTCCTGAATGACCTGGCGGATTGGTTCGGAACGCGGTACCGCGAATACGGCTTCCCGCGGCACCTGATTCCGGACACGTTCCGCAAGGTGCGGCGGCTGCTGCAGCACGAGGTCAACTTCGTCCGCGAGCAGAAGACGCTGCGGGAAGCGTGGACGCTGTACGAGCCGATGTCGGGGGTGCGCGTTCCGCGGCTGATTCCGCAACTGTGCACTCCGACCATGACCGCGATGACGGAGGAGACCGGTGGCAAGGTCACCAACGTGGCGGCGCACATGCCGCCGGCGCAGCGAAAGAAAGTCGCTCAGCAACTGCTGGAATCGCTGGTAGCGGTGCCCTTATTCGCTTCGGGCAAGGAAGCGGTTTTTCACGGCGACCCTCATGCCGGAAACCTGCTGTATGACCGCAAGCGCGGCGAACTAGTGATCGTGGATTGGGCCTTGCGGGAGCGTTTGAGCCGCGAGCAGCGCCGCCACCTGGCGCTCCTGTTTCTGACCGCCAGCTTGCGCGATCCGCTCGGCGTGAGCGAGGAAATACAGGCGCTGGCACAATATCCTATCCGGCGCCATTCGCGGCAGGCGCTGGTGATACGCGAAGCGGTGAATCGATTCGTGGATCAAATGCCGCCGACGCACCTGCCCAGCGGGGCGGATGTCATGCGCTTGCTGGAGAGCGTGGCCATGAAGGACATACGCTTCCCTGCCCCGCTGATCATGCTGTCGAAGGTGCTGCTCACGCTGGACGGCATTCTGCAAGACGTGGCCGGATCCGGCACCGACGTCGGCCTGGCCATCGCGATACTGCTGGCACGCCATTGGGTGACCAATCGCAAGGCCTTCCGTTCGCCGATTGGGGCGCGCGACCTGCTCACCTTGCAGTGCAGCGCATTACTGTATGGCAGCCGCATGTGGGTGCAATGCGAGCAAGCCATCCTGGATCGCGTGTTGCCGCAGCGACCGCCAGCCCAGAGCGCCGCGAGCTGATACGAATCGCTAAATGCGGGTGCGGGCGTCCGCCAGGCGGTCGGCAATGATGGTGTACACGGAAGGATTGAAAACCAGTCCGACGTGGGTGCCGGAGACCTCGAAGTCACAGCCCGGCTTTCCCGTCTTGCAAAACCGAGAATCGACCATGCCGTCGTCGCGGGTGTAAATGGCGGTGGCGGCGACGGAGGCGGGCATGTGGCAACGCAGCGAGCTGAGGAAATCGCAAGTGCAGCGCGGTGTGTAACACTCGGGCAGAACGCGATCTCCGTGTACGCTCAAGATATGGCTGCGGACCACCTTCGCGGCCTGCAGTACGGAATGGTGCATCACCGTGCCGCGGAAGGGGGCGGCGAGGGTAATCACGGAGGCGACGTCTTTGGGCCGTTGCGCGGCCAGGGAGCGCGCGATGATGCCGCCCAGGCTGTGGCCGATCAGGTGGACCTTGCGGCCAGTTGCAGCCACGGCTTTCTTCACCGTTTCGACCAGACGATAGCGGATGAGCAGGTTGGGGCACTCCGCGTTCATTCCGATGCCGGACAGATAGGAGCGATAACCGATCCGCTGAAGCCAGGAATGGAGGTGGGTCACATAGAGGTCGGTGCCGAGAAAACCGGGTATGACGATGACGGCAGAGCCGTCGCCGCGCGGGACGCCCAGGCCGTAGTATACGGGCGAGGCGTGCAGCAAAAGGAGTTCTGCGCCAAAGAGCGCTTCATTCCAGATGGGAACATCGGCTTGCGCTTCCTGCCCGCGAACCCCCAAGTCGGGGGGCGCGATGACCGGCGCTCGGCGCACTGCTCCCTTGCTTTTCCCGCTTCTATTCACTTGATCCAGAGCTGCGACGGAGCCACAGCATGTCTGCCCGCTGCGCACAAACCGCGCCAGCCGAATAGATACCGACCTAAGCGCGCAAGTTGCTGCGAATTTCCCCTGACCGCTACCCATTGAAATACCACATCGGCAAGGGCGGCGACAAGGACTTCCCTCGACAACTGTGGCGTGCCGTGGCTGGGCCACGGCACGCCAGACAACCGCGAGCCCGTGAACTCAGGCCTCGATCAAGCTCCGGCGTGGACCGGCTGGACCTTGACCACCTTGCGCGGCCGGGCCGCACGATGCCGCTCGCCCATGTGGACTACCTTATGGGTGCGCGGATGAATCATGGATTCGATCAGCGTCTTCTCGGCATCCACAAAGGTCCTGACTCCCTCCCCGGTCAGATTGGCCATGGGTAGAAGCCGGGTCGGCGACAGCATTTCCATCGTCTTGGTTGCCGTTTTCAGGTTAATGTTCATCTGCTGGCCCACGACGTCGAGCAGTTTCTTCTGCGCGTCAATGAAGGAATTGGTGGCTTCGTGCGCGAGCTTGGAGAGCTCGGTCTTCTTGACGTGCTTGGCGGCCTGATCCTGCTTGCCGGAGGTCATCTTGGCGGTTTCCTGGGCGACGACGTCGAGGAATTTCTTCTGAGACTGGACAAAGGTGTCCATGCTTTCGCGGGCGAAGTCCACCAGGTGCGTACCCTGGAAGCCCTTGCCGGCTTTCACCGCCTCCAGCCAAGTCAAGGTCTGCTTGCTGGCGATCTTCAGGAAATCCTCGTGCATGTGGATGAACGTATCGATGCTGCGGCGGAACAGATCAGCGGTGGCGGTCATGGGCACGGAACCTGCCATGCGCTCCTTGACGCCGTTCATGACGATTTCGTTTTCCTGCTGCGCGAGGTTGAGCAGAATGCGTTGTGCTTCAATGAAGCTCGATGTGCCCTCGATGGCCAGCTCGGTTGCAATCGCGACGGGAGAATGCTCCGGGTCGGTGAGACCATCCCGAAGCGTCTTCATGGCGACGGCGTTCTGACGCATGGCAACATCCACGAGGACTCGTTGCGTGGCAAAGAAACTTTCCACCCCCTGTTGCACCCACCCGGTGAGCAGAGACAGCAAGGAAGACGGGGGATGGGGAGGAGTGCGCGGCTTTGGTTCTCTTGGCATCGATTGCCTCCGGATTGCTGCACTGCAGCATCCTGAGAAAACCCTAGTCTTTTTGGCAGCATCTGTCAATATAGTAGAAGAATTTTGTTGCGCTGCACCATGGGAGGATGCCCATTGTGAAACCGGCCAATGTGAAGCCCGCCAAAGTAGTCATCAAGAAATACGCAAACCGAAGACTCTACGACACATCCGGGAGCCGGTACATCAACCTGGAGGAGCTCGCCGCCCTGATCCGAAACGGGACCGAGTTGCAGGTGGTGGACGCCAAGAGCGGCCAGGACCTGACGCGGGTCACGCTGACGCAGATCATTTTGGAGGATGCCAAAGAGCAGCCCAGCGGCCTGCCGCTGGAACTGCTGCGGCAACTGATCGTGGCTTCCGACACGGTGCGGCGGGAGTTCATGAAGTCGGCGTTCGACACCTATTCGAAGATGCAGGACGCGGTGCAAAGCGGATTGGCGGAAGTGCGCTCGGCTGCATTTTCGCCGCTGGAAACGGTGAGCAAGCTGGTTCGCGGAGGGACGCCACCGGAAAAACGCGGCGAGACGGAAGAGTTGGATGAGTTGCGGCGGCGCGTGGCCGAATTGGAATCGCGCGCGGGAACGAAGAAGCGACGCAGCAGGGGCCGCCGGTCCAAGCTCTAAGCAACGGCCACAGCATGCGCCACAGGCTTCGGCGGGACCGCGGATTCGGCCGTGGGTGGCGCGGGCGCAGCCGGTTCAACCGCTACCGTTTTCGGCGGCCGGCGTTTTTTTCGCGGCCCAGGGAGCGCGAGTTTGCGCAGCTCGGCAAAACCCCGCACAAGCAATTTCTCGAAGCGCTGGAGATCGGGTACGGCATTGACATCGCCGGTGAAGCCGAAATACGCGGTACCGTCGTAGGTCAGAACGGCGCAGTTCATTCCCATCTCGCCGCCAATCGGCACGTAGGGATAGCAGGCCAGCATCTTGTGCCCCAGCAGGTAGAGCGGAGAATCGGGGCCACGCACGTTGGTGAAGATGAGATTACAGAGGCTGAGCGGCAACTGGCTGGCGATCGGTCCCAGCAGCGCCTGCAGCGAGGTCGGAACCGCGCCCAGCATACTGCCGGCGAAGCCGACGAACTCGGCGAGGTGCGCGCCTTTCAACAGCGCCATGGTCTGGCTGACGGCGGCGATCAGTTGTTTGGGACCGGAGATATCCAGCGGGATACTCACGGGAAGGAAAGTGATGCGATTGCCCAACTCTTCCACCCCGGCTTTGCCGCGCACGCTGACCGGAACCACGATGCGCAGCGTCCTTCCCTGGAGCGGCACGCCGTGCAACTCGGCGTAGCGCCGGACGGCCAACGTCATAGCAGCAAGTGCGACATCGTTGACGGTGGCGCCGCAGGCCTGCTTCACGGCTTTGATCTGGGCCAGAGGAATCTCGGCCCAATGAAACTTCTGCGGTCCGCGACAAATAACGTTGAAGGGCAGGCGCCGAGCCGGGCCAGCAACTTCCGGCAGCAGCCGGCTTAGTTCCTCAATGAACGAAGGCGTTGGCGGAGTCTCGGCGCTGAGCTTGGGGCCAAGCTGGGCGTGTTGCTCCTGTTTTCCGTCGGTGGCGACCAGCCGTTGCGCGAGCGCCAGCAACTCCGAGTGCGCCGTCAGCACCTGCTGGACGGCGGAGAAGGAGGACCGAATCAAGCTGTCGAGTAGGGAGGGCGGCTCGGATTTCGGCGTCGGAAGGGGCCGCGAGCGCCGCGATGGCCGCGGCGGAACCGGGCTGGGGTCCAAGAGGGCATTCATCAGTCCGATGCCCGCCAGGCCGTCCGCCAGGCAGTGATGGATCCGAGTGATGAGGCCGGTGCGATTTCCTTGCAGGCCGCGCACCAGGGTGAGGTCCCAGAGCGGACGCCGACGGTCCATGATCTGGCTCAGGATGTGCGCGGCCACGGCCTTGAACTCAGCCGGCGAGCCTTTCTTCAGCGTGACCTGGCGAATGTGGTTGCGGAGGTCGAAATCGGGATCGTAGCTCCAGACTGGGAGCCCGAGGTTCAAGGGAGGAGTCACTACCCGCTGGCGATAGCGCGGCACCAGCGGCAGCTTCGAATCAATGAAGGGGCTGAAGGCCTCGAGCGCAACCTCGCCCTCAAACACGCTGACCGAAGCGATGTGCAACGGCATACCCTCGCGTTCGAGGTAGAGGAAGAGAGCGTCTCCAAAAGAAAGTGCGGCGTTGTTTTCCAATTCCGGCATGACGATGCCCTTCCGTTGTATCAAGTCAGGAACGAGAATCGGGGCGCCAGCTTCACCAGCTTGAGCACCCTGTAAATCTCGACGTTGACGCCGCGCAAACAGACCTTGACCGCTTTGTCGTCAGCGGCAACGGCCAACCATTCCATGGCTTGCAGGGCGCTGACATCGAGCCGGCGAACGGCAGAGAAATCCAAAAGCAGTTCGCCGCCCGCACCGTCCAGCTTGTCGCGCGCCTCTTGTAAGGCGGGGCCCACGCGCTCCGCATCCACCAAGCATTCCGCAATCACTGGCATACGCACATCCCTCACGCGTTCTGTAGTTCGGCCGCGCGGGCCGGCTTCCTCGCGCCGCGGCCCTGATAAGCACTCCACAGCAGCTCGGCCATCTCGCTCAGCAATGGCATGCGAGGATTGGTTCTCCCGGACGGATCGTCAAAGGCGAGTTTGACCAGGTCGGGCATCGCCCGATCGAAGTCTTCCTTCGAGATTCCCAGTTCCGCGATCGAACGCGGAAATTTCAGTCGGTCGAGCAACTGTTCGATGGCCGCCACCAGGTTGTTCACCTTTTCCTCGCGGGTTTGACCACCCAGACCCAGCAGGTCCGCCAAGGTTGCGTATTTCTTGTCGGCAACATACGTCCGCTGGTTGGGCGACGGCATGAACTTAGTGGGCACCGATGCGTTGTACGCAATGACATGTGGCAACATGAGCGCATTGGCCCGGCCGTGCGCCACATGGAAGCGCGCGCCGAAAGCATGAGCCAACGCGTGATTCACGCCCACCGAGACGTTGGCAAACGCGATCGCCGCAATGCAGGCGGCGTTGTGCATCATGCTGCGCGCCTCTTCGTCGCGGGGATTCTCATAGGCTAGTGGCAGGTAGTGGAACGCCAATTGAGCCGCTTGGATGGCATTGCCATCGGTGTAGGGCGAGGCGTAAAGGGAAACGTAAGCCTCCAGTGCGTGAGTCAGGCAGTCAATGCCGGTGTCGGCGGTGAGGCCTTTCGGCATGGACATGACGAACTGCGGATCGACGATCGCCACATCCGGAGTCAGCGAGTAGTCGGCGAGGGTTACCTTGCGGCCGCGCTGCTTGTCGGTGAGGACGGCAAAGGGAGTGACCTCGCTCCCGGTTCCGCTGGTGGTGGAAATCGCAATCAAGCGCACGTGGTTGATCTTCTTGGTCGGATACTCGACCACGCGTTTGCGGATATCAAGAAAAGGCGCGCCTAACTCATCGAAGTCAGCGTCCGGGGACTCGTACTTCAGCTTCATGAGTTTGGCGGCGTCGATTACCGACCCGCCGCCCAGCGCGACGATCTGGTCCGCTTGGTAGAAATTGAGCGCCTCGATTCCTTCGGTGACTACCTTGACCTCCGGCTCCGCGTCCGGAATGACCGAGACGTGGACCCGCGTTTCCGGCGGAAGGTTACGCCGCACAATGTCGACATGGCCGAATTGCTCGAGCGGCGCATTGGTAACGATGATGGTGGAGCGCGACGGGAATTGGCGCAGGTTTTCCACCGCGTTCATATTGAAATAAATCTCCTTGGGAATGCGGAGCCACATGTGCGCCGGTGTCCTGCGAGCGACGCGCTTGATGTTGAGGTAGTGGTAGACACTGACGTTGTCCATGGTGCTGTTGCCGCCGCCGGTGCCGCAGCCGAAGGAGAAGGTGGGCACCATGTCGTTGTAAACACCGCCCAGGGCGCCGATGGACCCCGGCGAATTCACGATGATGCGCCCCGCGTTCATCACCTCGCCGAACTTGCGGATGATCTCCTCGTTGCGGGAGAAAATGACCGCCGTATGCCCCAGCCCGCCGGCGTGGTTCACGTCCACACAGACCTTAAGCGCCTCTGCCACCGATTTGGCGCGATACACCGCCAGCACCGGGAACAGTTTTTCGACCGACAGGGGATGATCGCGGCCGACGCCGTGAATGGGCGCGATCAGGAGCTTGGTTTTGGGCTTGACCGATAGGCCGACCATGCGCGCGATGGCGGTGGCTTTCTGGCCGACGGCCATGGGCTGCATAAATCCGGTTGCGGGATCAATCACGGTACGCCCCAGCAACTCCGCTTCCTTCTCATTGCAGATGTGCGCGCCCAAGTCGGCAAACTTCTGCAGCACGACGTCATAGATCTGGTCGTCGATCACCAGCGTCTGTTCGGAAGCGCAAATCGTGCCGTTATCGAATGTCTTCGAGGTGATGACGTCCACCACCGCCATGTCCAGGTCGGCGGTTTTTTCCAGATAAACCGGCGTATTGCCCGGCCCCACACCCAGCGCGGGTTTGCCGGAACTGTAGGCGGCTTTGACCGCGCTCGGCCCGCCGGTGGCGTCGATCAGGCCGACATCCTTGTGCCGCATCAGGTAAGCGTTGTCCAGCAGGGTGTGAGATTCCAGGCAGGTGAATACGCCTTCGGGCGCGCCGTGCTTCACCGCCGCGTCGTACATGATCTTTACCGTTTCGTAGCAACAGCGCCAGGCGGCCGGATGCGGACTGAAGATGACCGCGTTCCGCGTCTTGATCGCCATGACGCACTTGAACAGGACCGTTGAAGTCGGGTTGGTAATGGGGGTGAGCGAAAAGATGACGCCGATCGGTTCCGCCATTTCCACCAAACCGCGTTCCGGAAACTCGCGAATGACGCCAACCGTGCGCTTGTCCTTGATGTAGTTGTAGACGAACTCGGTGGCCACCATATTCTTGAGGGCCTTGTCTTCCAAAACTCCCAGCCTGGTTTCCTCGATCGCCAGGCGAGCCAGATGCGGCGCTTGTTCCAACCCAGCCAGGACCATCGGCTTAACAATGCGATCCACGTCCTCCTGGGTGTATTGCGTGAACACGGCGGCGGCAGTCCTGGCCTGAGTGACCAGTCCTTCCAAGTAAGCAATCCTTTCGTTACTGGGGGCTGTCTCGCTTTTGTGGCCGTTGTCGGACTCGAGTGGAATGGGGGTCGGCTCGCGTACGGGTGCTGGGCTGGTCATTCTGACCTCCGGTCCCGCGAGTCTCCCCGCGAGCGTGGCTGGGAAATCGAACTTTCCATGGTAGCCGCGTCCCGCTTCTGCGCGGTGCAGATTCGAGAAGGAACTTGTTCGGTCGGTTCCAATTCGGAACGGTACCGCCATGCGCCAAACTGCGCCGCACGTCACATCGGCCTCAGGCACTGAGCGAGCGCTCTTCGGCGGCGTCGTTCCAGGAGGTGGCGGCGGCGGGGGGAATAAAGGACATGGCGCGCTCGGCCAGCGCCGTGATGGTCAGGCTAGGATTGACGCCAAGGTTGGCCGCCACCACCGAGCCGTCGCAGACATACATGTTGCGGTAGCCGAACACGCGATGGCGATGGTCCAACACGCCGCGGTCAGGGGAGGCGGCAATGACGCAGCCGCCGATGCAGTGTGCCGTACCGGGCACGTCGAACAGGATTTCGGGCAACATGCTCATGGCGGCGCCGCCGGTGAGGCGCGCGAATTTCTCCGCGAACTGGTTGGCGCCAGGAATGTAGGTGGGCACTTTGTCGCCGCGGCTGACGAGAAACTTCCGAAACGGCCAGAACCAGGGCCTCTCCCAGCGCATTTCGATGTGCCCGTCCAGCGCCTGCATGCAGAGGAGAATGACGGACTCGCGAGCCCATCCCCAGGGCCGAAACAGGCGCAGGGATTGGAGGGGGTGGCGGAGCAGGGTGCGCGCGAAATTGGCCAGCCAAAGCAAAATCCGGCCGCGCCCGGGGCGGCCGCCAGTGAGAATCGTCGCCAGCAGGCTCATGGCATCGGAGCCGCTGGGATAGCGCACCGCCTCGACGTGCGTATGCTCGTCGATATAGATCCCCGAGCCGATCGCGACCCCCTTCGACAGATCGTCCTGGCACCCGGGGATGCGCACTCCAATCAGCGATTCAGAATTGGTGCGCACGTGCTTGCCGAGCTGATGGCTGATCGCGGGCAGCGAGCCTAGTTCCCGCAGGCGAAAGAGCAGTTCCATGGTGCCGAGCGAGGAGGCGGAGAAAACCACGCCGCGGCAGGTGAACCGTTGCGGCCGCCGGCTCAACCAGGCCGTCGACTTGACGGTGCGTACTTCATAGCCAGCGCTGCCGTCGGCGGCGTCAGCGAGCGGTTTCACGTCCACCACCATGGTTTCCGGGAAAATTCGCGTGCCGCGTTGTTCGGCTAGATAAAGGTAGTTCAAGTCGAGGGTGTTCTTAGCGCCGTGGCGGCAACCCATCATGCAGCCGCCGCACGCCCTGCAGGTGGTCCGCTCCGGTCCTTCTCCGCCGAAATACGGATCGGGAACGGTGGTGCCGCCCGGCTCGCCCTCCGCCGCCTGGAAAATCCCCACGCTGGTGCGGTAAAAGGTATGGCCGACACCCACCTCCTCGGCCACTCGCTTCAGCAGATGATCGGCAGGCCCGAGAATCTTGTTCTCGGTCACGCCGAGCATGCGAGCGGCGGACTCGTAATGGCGCGGCATCTCCGACTTCCAATCGGCCAGGCCTTTCCAGGAGGCGTTGTCCCAGAACTTATCGGAAGGCCGCAGCAGAGTGCTGGCGTAGGTGATCGAGCCTCCGCCCACGGCGCAACCGTGCAGGATGGTTACGTGCCGAAAGTAGCGCATGCTGAAAAAGCCGCGCAGCGCCAGCTTGGGACTCCAGAACCAGCGATGGATCGACCAGCTTGTGCGCGGCAGGTTATCGGGCGTCCAGCGCCGGCCCATTTCCATGACCGCGACACGATAACCCTTCTCGGCCAGCCGCAAGGCACTCACACTGCCGCCAAAGCCAGAGCCGATGACGATGAAGTCGAAATCGAATTGGTTGCCGTGGCCGGTCATCTCAGCCGCACTATACGCTCAGTCAACGGGTTCATAGGCGAAACCGACGGATGCGGTCCTAGACTTTTCCCGTTGTGGCGCGCTATTGTCCGTCGTCGTTGTGGAGTTCGCACGTATGCGCAAGCTGAGCGAGGTCGAGGACGCCAAGGCGCTGATGAGCGAAGCCGTGGGGTGGTCGGTGGTCAAGTGGCTGAGAGAGAAAAAACGAGTGCGGAAGGCGGCCGATAAGGCCAACGCTGCGCTGGACGCGCTGGAAAAGGAAACCAAGGAATTGTGGGACGATGATCTCAAAGCAGCTTACCGTGAGTTGGCCCTATCGGCAAATGATCGCGCCAGAACACAAATCGAATCGGTAGAGACGAAAATAACGCCGCTCGCCAAGACGGTCAAGAAAGCCGATGACGCTGCGTACCGCGCGCACATGGACGCCGAGGACACTTTCGACGAAGCAGAGCGGCAATTAAGCACGCGCCTGGCGCGCGAAGGATCGCGCAGAGCGATTACCTCTTGGGAATTGCACGAAGCGGCGATCCGCAAGGCGGAGCAGGCCGCGTCACGTGGCACGGTAAAGTAACGGGCACCGGCATGCGGCGGAAGTCGCGCCCCTTCAAAACAAGGGTCCGATGGAGTTTTTCAGCAGCCTGGTAGTGGCGAAGGGCCAACGGCCAATGGCAAACCTTATGAGCGACCTCGCTTCCAAAGCTGCGGAGATCATGGCCAGAGTGCGCGCCACGAAACCGCTGGTGCACCACATCACGAATTTCGTGGTGATGAACGAAACCGCCAACATCACTCTATGCGCCGGCGCCTTGCCGGTGATGGCCCACGCCCGCCAGGAAGTGGAGGAGATGGCGGGCGCGGCGCACGCGTTGGTGCTGAACCTAGGAACGCTGTGGCCGGAGCAGGTGGATGCGATGTTGATCGCGGGGCGTCGCGCGAACGTGCGCGGCATTCCGATTGTTCTCGACCCGGTGGGCGCGGGCGCGACGCGGTTTCGCAGCGAGAGCTCGCACCGGCTGCTGGAACAGCTTGCGGTCTCGATTATGCGCGGGAATTTCGCGGAACTGGCCACCCTGGCCGGGTTTGAGGCGAAGATCAGAGGCGTGGAATCGGTCGGCACGTCCGCCGATCCCACGGCTGTGGCGGTCGCCTGCGCGCGCAAATTCCGCTGTGTGGCTGCCCTGACCGGCCGGATTGATATCGTCAGCGATGGCTACCGGGTGGCGCGCGTATCCAATGGGCACGAACTGATGGGCAGGGTCACCGGCACGGGCTGCATGTCAACCGCGGTGACGGCGGCGTACGCTGCGGTAGAAGCAGACTCGGTGGTTGCCGCGGCTGCAGCGCTGGCTGCCTTCGGCCTGGCGGGCGAGACTGCCGCTCAGGGCGCGCCCGGTCCCGGCACCTTTCACGTCCGCCTGTATGACGCCCTGGCGCAGATGACCGAGGAAGGTCTGCGCGCGGGGGCACGCATTGAGGTCGCCGGATGAGCGTGGACCTGCGCGTTTACGTCATCACCACGGCGCTGCCGCGACTGGGCCGCGACCACCTGGCGATTGTCGAGGCAGCGGTGCGCGGCGGCGCCACGGTCTTGCAATTCCGCGACAAGACCATGAACGACGCGGAGTTCACGTCCACGGCCACGAGCATCCTGCACGTCGCGCGCCAGGGCGAGATTCCGCTGATGGTAAACGATCGCGTGGAAATCGCGGTTGCGATCGGGGCCGCGGGCGTGCACGTGGGACGGGGCGACGCCAGCGCGCGCGACCTGCGGCGCTGCCTGCCGGCAGGGATGATCATTGGCGCTTCGGCAACAAGCTACGAGGAAGCCCTGGCAGCCGCCGATGACCGCGCCGACTACCTCGGGGTGGGACCAATCTTCCCCACCGGCAGCAAAGCCGACGCCACGCCGCCCATCGGAGTGCATGAGCTGGCTAGAATCTGCCGCGCGGTGAAACTGCCCGTGGTCGCCATCGGCGGCATTACTCAGAAGAACCTGCGGCAGGTCATCGAAGCGGGTGCACAAGGCGCAGCCGTGATTGCGGCGGTTGCGGAAGCGCCCGACATGGTGGAAGCAACCGCGGAATTGAGGAGCATTTGGGATTCCTTTCCCGCTCCCCATGCGGTGCCCGACAAAAAAATCGGCGCCCGCTAGCCGGAGCCAGGCGAGCGCCGAAAATAGCAATGGTTCAGCAACGGCGCGTCAGTGACCGTGATCGTGATCGTGATCACCTTCCACGATCTCGCGGGCCTCGCCGGTGAGTTGCAGGATGTCCGCTCCGCCGCCCACGCGGTCGACGATATAGATCAGACCCCTATCGTCAACCTCCGCATTGTCGCTGGAAACGTCCAACAAGCTCTGCACCACGCCATTGATGGTCACATTGGTTGGGATCGTATTTGGGGTGACATTGGGAATGAAGAACGCCACATCGTGCGGGTGATAGGGATCGCGGATGTCCCAAACGCGCACACCGCCGTCAAAGTTGGCGATGACCAACAATTTGCCGTAGAACGGCGCATAGAACGACTCGTTGGTGGAATGCGTGCCGAAGCGTGTGCCGCGAGTGCAAAAGTCAGGTCTTGCCGAGTCTTCCTGAACTTGCATCGTTGAGATCACCATCGGGTGATTCTCTCCAGCCGAGGCTGCACCCTTTCCCACGGCCCTGGTCGCATCGACGAGATATCCGAAGTGCGGCGATCCCTGGCAATAGTTGTCGGTTTCCTCTGAGATGAGCGCAACCAAATCACGAGTCGTATTGCTGGTGAACCCTTGGAAGTGCGTCAAGGGCACACCAAAGATCGGGAACGACGTGTGCGCGCCCTCGGTGGGTGTCATATCCATCGATCCAACGACGAGCGCACGCAGGTCGTCGTCGGTCGGACTCTGCGGCCGTAATCCATCCCACGTGCCACCAAGGGACATCGGGAGCACTTTGAGGCGGTCGACGATCTGCATCACGCCATTCGACGACGTTCCATAGGGGATGTAAATCCGGTTCACTGGCTCGCCGGTCGCCGGATTGTTTTTGATCGAGATCGGCCCGTGCACACCGGAGGTCGCCGTGTGAACCGACGAGCCGGGATTCTGACCGACCAAGCCGATATCGCGGATATACGCGGGATTGGCGGGGTCCCTGAGATCGTAGACCTTGATGTGCTGGTTGGTCGTCCAGCCGTCGGGGGCGGCGGACGCAGCGCCGGCACCAGCAACGATATATGCAATCCCGGTATCGCACTCCCACCAGTTCTTGTGGGTGTTGGTGAAAAAAGCACCGGGAGCCGGCTGGATGACGGAAAGCCGCGTCGCATTAGCCGGATCGGTGACGTCCCAGACCTCGTGAGTGTTGCTGGTATTGCGCAGCATGTAATAGGAGCCGGCCTGACCGATCACGCCGCCGTCACAGACGCGAACCATCTGCGAGCCATTGGAGGGAAGGAAGTTCACTTGCTTCGGATTGTGAGGGTTGGTAACGTCGACGATGGTGGTGCCGCCGTTCGGCAGCCCGGCCTTGGTCGTGCCGCCGAAGTGACCGACGAAGAGATAAACTTTCCCGTTGATGGTGTGAAGCGTCGGCTGATACGCGGTGCGGCCCTGCAAATCAGCGTGTCCGAGCCGCCGCATGTTGTAGCTAACCGGAAAAGCGTCGTTCGGCGGAGCCGCCCATGCGGCCAAGCTAAATGCGGCCAATCCGAGCGCCACGATTGCCCCTGCGAGGTGCCGTGTAACACTTCTCCTTCTGCGTTGCTGCGCCATGACGGGTTCTCCTTTATTGAGAAAAAGTGGTGTTGACGCGGTAGTCGCAAGTTGCGAAATCAGACATATCGCGCTGCGATAGGTTGTTAGTTGCCTGGTGGCTGATTGCAAAGAAATGAGTCGCATCGCTGCCCTCTCCTTCAGCACTAGTCTTGTGCGTGACACGCAGGTGCGTGACACGTTATTAACTGGCCCAAGAATTGATGGAACAAACGAATGCGGACAACGAGTCTGCGCCACCACCCCACCGTGCTGGCGCAGGATGCAAAAATTTGCGGGAGGCAATCTAAAATTCTGCTGACGCTCTGTCAAGGGCCAATATCGTAAAGATTTGTAAGCCGGGAGCGCCAAATCGCGCCACCCTGAGGCAGGATTGCGCTGATATTGGTGTGGGATTGCGGATCAAGGGGTGCAAGTGCCCTTGCGGCAGCAAGGATGACGGACCGGCTTCAGGAAATTGAAATATGGCGGAGAGAGAGGGATTCGAACCCTCGATACAGTTTCCCGTATACACGCTTTCCAAGCGTGCGCCTTCAGCCGCTCGGCCATCTCTCCGCAGACACCAGGAAGGCGGGACGCTCTTATTTTAGCGTACCCCACGCGACCGCGCCGGACTGCGGAATTACAGAATTGCCGAACTGCGGAATTGGACCGCCACGAAGGCTGCGAGCGTGCGAGCGGACTCAATCCGGTAATCCCGCAATTCCGCAGTTCAGCAAAGCTCGATCTTTATTTCTTCTCGCCCAACTGCTGCGCCAGGTAATTCTGGATGCCCATTTCCTTGATCACGTGTAGTTGGCCTTCGAGCCAGTCGATGTGGTGCTCTTCGTCGACCAGAATCTGCTTGAGCAGTTCGCGGGAGCCGTTGTCGTTGGCCGCCTCGCAGGTCTTGATGCCGTCGTTCAGCCGCTTGACCGCGTCGTACTCCAGTTGCAGGTCGTTCTTGAGCTGCTGCTCAATGGTGGGGCCGATGTTGATCTTGAAGTAGTCGCTCATGTTGGGAGTGCCGTCCAGGTACAGGATGCGCTCAATGAGCTTTTCGGCGTGCGTCATTTCCTCGATGGATTCCTTGCGCGTGGATTCCGCCAGCTTGTAGTAAGTCCAGTTCTCACACATCTCGGCGTGCAGGAAATACTGGTTGATGGCGGTCAGCTCCGCCTTCAGGACTTCCTGCAGCACGGCGATTACTTTGGAGTCGCCTTTCATGATGCCTCCGTTCGCTCAGCAACACATGAAGATGGCCGGATTGAACTGCAAACAGCGGATTCTAGCAGATGGCGGCGCGCGCGAAATGGAAGCTTATGGGGACATGCAGCCGGGACCAGGATGGGAATGCCGGAGGAATGGGCCCGGGAAATGCTAACTACTGCTCGGCCACCGCCGTGCTGCCGGGGGCAGCGCTGGCGGCGGTCTCGGTTGCGTCGGATGCGCCGTTAGGCTTGTCCATGAGGCGGTGATGGATGCAGTAGAGCGCCAGTTCCAAGCGGTCGGAGACGCCCAGCTTGTCGTAGATTTTGCGCAGGTAGTTCTTGATCACCTGCTCGCTGGTCTTGACCTCGACCGCAATTTCCTTGTTGCGCATGCCCTGCGACACGCAGGAAACGACCAGCATTTCCTTTGGGCTGAGGCGGTTTTTCGGACGCGGCGAGGTGAGCAGAGTGGCCTGGGAGCGATAGGCCTCGATGATCCAGTTCACGCCCCGGTTGTCGAGCCAGATTTCGCCCTCCGCCACCTTGCGGACGCTGCGCACCAGCAGGTCGGGCGCGATGGCACGAGTCACGATGCCGCAAACGCCGCGGCGCAGGTATTCCACAGTTTGCTCGGCATCGGTCTCGCTGGCAATGACGACGATCTTGATCCCCGGAGCGCGCTTGAGCACCTCGGAAGCTGCTTCGGGAGCATGGGGAGAGAGGCGCGACTCAAACAGGAGCAGGTCGGCGGGAAATTTGGCGACGGCGGAAAAGGTCTGTGCTAACGATTCCGCTTGCGCGACCACGCGCAGGTCGTCCTCGACGGCCAGCACTTTGCGGATGCCCACGCGAAAAATGGCTTGCGAGTCCGCAATGATGACACGGATGGGGTTGGCGCTTGCGGCCGAGACAGCTTGGGTTCCCGACTGCTGTTTGGCCAGGCTTCTGGCCATCGGTTGCCCCCAGGAATCTACTGACGACGCTCGAACCGGTATTCGTCGATCACGGCGGCTACGGCGCGGCGTTCGCCTTCGACACTACAACGTACTACACGTCCCAGACCGGTTACCAGTACATCGGAGGATGCGCCCAGAACGGCCGCCGGCAAGGAGATGGTAAACTCGATATTAGAGCCGACCATCATCTCCGATTCCAGATAAAACAAAACCCCGCCGGCTGAAATGTCCTGCGTTTCCGCGTGGTGTTCTTCGCCCGAGCTGGTAATCGCGATGGGAAGCTTTAACGGGAACCGCACTGCGGTTCGCATTTCTGTGCTTGTATCAGCTTTGCTCACGGGAATCGAAGTTACACCCCTTCTCCAGAGCCGCAAAGTTACCAAAGTGACAAGCAGAGCAGGAACCGATGAGGGTTACCAGCCGTGGGTCGGTGTAGCGGCATTGCAGCTAGAACCTGGTCACTTCCGTGAAATTAAAGCCGATCACCTTAATCGCCGACACCACCATGTCGAACGACACTTCTCCGCTGGCACGCACCGGCTGGGCCATTTCCTCGACGTTCGCCAGCATGTCGATCAGGCTCTGGTTGAAGCGGAAATTGCGTAGGCCGTGGCGCACCTTGCCGCCCTCGACGTAAAACGTGCCGTCGCGGGTCATGCCGGTCAGAATCTTCTCGTAGGGATCCACTTCGCGGATGTACCACAGGCGGGTGATGAGCACGCCGCGCTCGGTGTTGGCCACCATCTGTTCGACCGTCTTGGGTTGCGGGGGAGGCGCGAAGACGATGTTGAGCGGGATCTCGCCGATCTCGTTGGGCAGGGGCAGGCCGTGCCCGGTGACCTCGACCGGACCCACCTTCGCCGCATGCCGCGATTTTCTCATTCTCTCCGCCGTGCCGCGGGCGTAGACGAGCCGCTTGGGCACGCCGTTCTCGACCAATGCCACGCGCTGCCGGCGCACACCTTCGCCGTCGAACGGCGGCCCCGACTGCAGCGGGTGATAGACGTCGTCGAAGATGGTCACGTTGTTGCCAAACAACTGCGTGGCGATGCGGTTGTTCAGAAACGAGCGCTCATCCAGGATGGCTTGCCCGCCCCAATCCCAGAACATGAAACCGCACAAGTCCAGTACCGCCGCGGGCTCGAGAATCGCGGTGTACTTGCCGGGCGCCAGTTCTTGCGGGGCAGCGGATTCGCGGGCCTTGCGCGCCGCGATCTCCGCCAGCGCGACCGGATTCAGGTTGCGCACGTCGGGCGAGTTCGCCTTCTGCCAGCCGGAGGAATCCTGGGCCAGCATGGTCACGGAAATCTCGGCCGAGGTCTGGGTGTGATAGGCGCACAGCCCGCGCGAGTTCAGCACCGCTTCCACCGATTCCGACGTGGCATAGATTCCAGCCGTGGTCAGGTTTTCGCGCTGGGCGATTTGCACGATCTTGGCCACGCCCTCGGCGCGAACGGCGGGCGTGATGCCGGCGGTTTCGAGGAAGGTGCGCCCCACCGCAGGGCCTTCGCTGAGCGCCTCAGGCCCGGCCACCGGCAGCAGGTCGGGGTCCTGGGCCTGCACGCGCGCCAGGTCTTCCGAGGCCTTCACGCAGCGGCGGATGCTCTCGTCGTCGAACCGGTTGGTGGTGGCGCGCGCGGTGCGGCCATCGAATACGGTGCGTACCGAGAGAACGTAATTCTCTTCGGCGACATTCTGGTGGATGGTGTTATTCGCGAAGCGGGTGAGGGCGTTGCGCCCGCCGGAGATGAGCAACTCAATTTCGTCCGCGGTGGCAAACTTTTTGACCCGGTCAAGGGTTTCTTGCGCTTTGTCTTTCGTGAGCATGTGCTAATCGTTCCGAGCAGCAGTTGGCATTTGGCCGTTGGCATCTGGCACATGACGATCCGCGTCCACTTTGAGGATTAAAGTAGTTAACTTCCGTCTCATGCTTCCTAACTCGCTGTTTAAGGGTCGGTATATTTCCTCGGTGATGAAGCTAAGATCGTGCGCAAGCAAGAGGTGGTAATCCAACTCACTCGCGGACCCGGATGCCATTTGTAGAAAGCGATGAAACTCGCCGTTACCTCTTCGGCCGCAGCCTTCAGCGATGTTCGCACCGATGGAAGCGCTGCAACGCCGGATCTGAGATGTCAGTCCGAAAAGCTCCTCCCGCGGGAACTTTGCCGTTATGCGGTATAGCTTCAACGTGATTTGATGAGCCAAGTTCCATACGTCGAGCTTCCTGTAGTCCTTCATCGTGGTCCTCCGCTGGGCGGACCACCAATCGTAACCGCCAAATGCCAATTGCCAAGTGCCAATTGCTACTGTCCTCGATATGCCGTTCCCACATCGACTGCGCGAAACCGCGCCGGACTCGCGCCATGACCGGTGCCCATCACTTGCTGCGGTTGTCCTTTCCCGCAATTGGGAGTCCCCCAGAGCGTCCAATGCTCTCGAGAGCAAATCGCATCCATCGAATTCCAGAACTCGGTCGTAATCCCGGAATAGGACGGGTTCTTCAACATGCGGCCGAGCTTGCCGCCGTTGATCTCCCACCCAATCTCGGTACCGAACTGAAAGTTGTAGCGCTTGTCGTCAATCGACCAGGAGCGGTTCGTCTGGAAAAAGATTCCGTGGTCGGTGGAAGCGATCAGTTCCTCCGGGCTCAGTTTCTTCTCGCCGGGCAGGATGCTGACGTTGGTCATGCGGATCATGGGCAGGCGATTCCAGCCTTCGCCACGCACGGTGCCGCCGGAGCGCTCCAGTCCGACCATGGCGGCGGTCTCGCGCGAGGTCAGATATCCGGTGAACAGGCCGTGGCTGATGATGGGCGTGCACTGCGCCGGGACACCCTCGTCGTCGTACATGAAGGTGCCGAGACCGGGACCGTGCTCGGGGCGCGCGTCGGCCACCACGTTCACCAGGTCGCTGCCATACTTGAGCTTGCGCAGCTTTTCGAGGGTCAGGAACGATGTGCCGGCAAAGTTGGCCTCCATGCCCAGGACGCGGTCGAGCTCGATGGGGTGGCCGATCGATTCGTGAATCTGCAGGCCGAGCTGGGAGGAGTCGAGGACGATGTCGAACTTCCCTTCCGGACACTGGTCGGCCCGGTGCAGCGCGGCACACTCTTCGGCGATGCGGCGCGCGTTCTCCAGCAACTTCAATTCGTGGATGAGCTCGTAGCCTCGGTCCTGCCACTGTCCGCCGAATGAAGTGGGAAAGGAGCGCTTCTGAATCTCCGAGCCGGCAAAGGAAAACGCCGCGTAACCGGCGCCGGTGGTGTACTTCACCTGGTGAATGTCAGCGCCGTCAGAGGAGTAATACCACTGCTCGTAGCGGCGGAAATTCATGTTGGCTTCCGCCAGCGTAATGCCGGGCACGGCGCGCAGCTCGGCGTCGATCTTCATCAGCAGCTCGAGGTTCTGCTCCACCGAGATGCTGAAGGGATCAATCTGGTACGGGCTGGCCCAGTCGTCGGTGTAGGGCTTCTCCGGCGCCAGGCGCACGTCGTGCTGCTTGACCCGGGCGGAGGCGCGCGCGATTTCGACCGCCTGGGCTGCGGTAAGCTCGACTCCCGGACGCGCGAGGTCCTCGGTGGCGGCGAAACCCCAAGCCCCATCAGCCAGCACGCGAATGCCGATGCCGAGGGACTGACTGTCGGCGGCGTGGCCGACCTTGCCGTTCTTGGTGGCAAGCCCGCGCTGGCGTTCGTCTACGATGCGGCAGTCGGCAAACTGCACGCCGCGCGCGTGGCATACGTTCAACGCCCAACCGGCAACTTCCTTCATGCTCATGACAAACAGACATGATAAATGAGGAAAGGGGGTAGCGGGTTGAAGCGGCGAAAATCGGCGATGAAGATCGTCAACCTGGAACAGGACATGCCGACGGTGCCGCTGGCGCTTTCGTTGCTGAACGACGCGCTGCGGCTCGCGCGCGAAGAAGGGTATGCGGCAGTGAAGATCATTCACGGGTATGGCTCTTCCGGGAGGGGCGGCGCGATCCGCATGGCCGTGCAAGCAGAGTTGATGCAGCGGGGGTGCGCGGGGGAGATTCGAGCGTTCATTGCCGGGGAAGAGTGGCGGATTTCGGATGAGCGCTCGTGGGCGCTGCTGCAGGCGCATCCGGAGTTGAAACCAGACTCCGACCTGGGCCGGGGGAATAAGGGCATTTCGATTGTGGTGCTGTGAAATGAGCAGCGAACACTTAAGGCAGTCGCGGGCGAGGGCACCCGCACCACTAATGGAGTGCTCTAGCGACGGGCGAGCGTAATGCCGGACGGCACGTGCACCTCGCCCTCGATGTTCCTCAGCTTCACCTGGCCTGATTCCTTAGTGCGCACATTCACGCTGCGGGCGCCGTCAACCACGATGTCACCGGAGGTATCGTCCAGAGTGAGCGCGCCGACCTGCGAGGCGCGAATCTGGCCGGAGGTGTCGTGGATGGAAACGTCGCCGCCAATCTGGCGGACTTCAATCTCGCCGGAGTCGTCGTCAATATGCACGCTGCCGTTCACGCCGGAGACGCGGATGTTGCCGCCCTTGTTGAGCAGGCGCGCCGAGCCGGCGTCATGGACTTCAAGGTTGCCGTCCGACGCGGTGACGTTGAGCTCGCCCACGCGCCGGAACTGAAGCTGGCCGGAGCGGCTGGCGATGGTGGTGGTGCCGGAAACATCCTGCACCCGCACATCGCCGGATTCCTTATCGATGTCGAGCGGCCCTTTCACGTGGCGCACGGCGAGAGTGCCGCTGCCGTCGTGGATCTCGACCGCGCCGGCCATGTCCGCGATCTCGATCTTTCCGGAGGTGTCGCGGACCTGCAACACCACCCCGGCCGGCAATACGACTTCAAAATCAATCGGGTACTCCGCGCGCATGTAGTTGCGCCACGAAGGCTCGATATAGGTGACGATCTTCAGCTCCGGCGTGCCGTCGCCGGTAACCTTGATGAGACGCTTGAGAATGCCTTGCTCGCCGAGCCTGAACAGCCAGTAGCGGTCAATGGAAACCTGCATGCGCACGGCGGTGGCGTCGGGATCGCCGCGAATCACGAGGTCGCCTTCTTGTACGTCAAAGGCGATGGAGCGCACGCCGGCGGTGGGCACCTCCATGCTGTAGGCGCGGCGCGAAGCGGCGAAGGACGCCGGCGCCAGCGCCAACAAGAGCAGCGCGACAGCAGCAATGTTCACGAGGATCTCCTGGTTCCCGAGGATGCGCAATCGCGGGTGAGGCGGCTACGCCAGGACCGATTGTTTCACATCTCGGTGCGAGAGCAAGGTAATCGGAGGTACCGACCCGCCGGAGGCAGCTAGTGACTCCGGTGGCGGTTCAGGTTAGACTTCCCGCCCAACTTCGAGACGTCGCATGGCAACGGGAAAAGCAGAGCGAGCGCTTACCCGGCTGGAGGAGAGCAAACGCCGGTTCGGCGCGGGCGAGGCGGCGCGCACCGAGAAGGCGGTGGCCGCGGCGGGCAAGCTGCGCTTCCGCGACGCGCCATTGCTCATTCGGTTTCATGATGCTTTGCTGTTTCTCCGCGCATTTCCACCAGCGCCCGGTGTGTTACGGCTGAGCGAACGATTGCTTGCGGGCATGTGCACGCGGGTGGAGGAGTTGCGCGCTTCCGGCGCCGACATGTCAGCGTTCGACGATGAATCCGTGTCGGGCATCGCGGGGATTGAGATTGTCGACTCCTTCCCGTACGAAATCGCGACCTGGCTAGCGCAGAAGCATCCGAACCAGGTGGACATTTGCTGGGAGGCGGAGATCGATACGGCGCGGCTGGCGAACACCTGGCCGCGGTTCATCCCGCTGCTGGATGAAGACGGATTGGTCGAGCCGGACGTTCCGTATCGCGAGTGGCTGGAGGCGGCGCGAGGCGAAGAGCGCGAGCTGGCGTGGCTGTTGCGGCAGTTCGCGTCGCTCCCCATCCCGGAGCGCGCCAAGGCGGAGTTATACGAATCGCTGCAACTGCCGGTACAGTGGAACCTCGGAGACCTTCCGGCGAGCCGCACGCTGGCGCGGCGCCCAGTGCGTTCGGTCTTCTATCACGATCATCCGCTGATCCCGCGCGGCGACGTGTCGGTGGCACGGGAGCTGGCGTCGCCGCTGAGGCTGGAAGCACTGTCGCCGCACGAAAGCGCCGAGATCATCAACCTGGGGCGCGAGGTGCTCACCGTACGCTACCGCGGGCTGTACGGCATGACGTTTGGCGCGCCACCGGTGTACCTGGCCGAAGTGGGCCGCGGCACGCAGATTTTCATCTGGGGACTTCCTCCCGAGCGCCGCTTTCCGCTGCGCACCTATGCTTCCGGATTCACGCTGAAGAACGGGGTGCCGATTAACTACCTAGAAGCCATAGCGCTGGCCGACTGGATGGAAATCGGATTCAACGTGTTTTATGCGTTTCGCGAGGGCGAGACCGGGTGGATCTATGCCCAAGTGCTGCGCGCGCTGCGGGCACTGCTCGGCATGAACTGCATTTCGGTGTACCCGTACCAGTTGGGCGCGGACAACGAAGAGGCGATCGCGTCGGGAGCGTTCTGGTTTTATCGCAAGTTGGGGTTTCGCTCCGGCCGTCCCGAACTGGCGGCGCTGGTGGAGGCGGAGGAAAAAAAGATCGCCGCCAAGCCGGGGCATCGCACGCCGGCGCACACCTTGCGCAAACTGGCGGCGGGCCACGTGTTCTTCGAGATGCCGGGCACGCCGCGCGGGGATTGGGACCGCTTCCGGGCGCGCACCCTGGGCGTGGCGGTGGGGCGGCAGATGGCGAAGTCCGGAATGAACGCGGACGCTTATCGGGCGGCGTGCAGCGAGCGGATGGCGTCGGCGGCGAACGTGTCGCTGCATGAACTGACTGCGGATGAGCGCCGTGCGTTCAGCAATCTTGGCCTGGCGCTGGATGCAGGCGCCGACCTCCGCGCGTGGACAGCGGCGGAAAAAGTAAAACTGGTGCAGGTGGTGCGCGCCAAGATGGCGGACGAGGAGTGGGCGTACCTGCGCCTGATGCGGGAGCATCCGCGGCTGCGGCAGGCGATGATCAGGCTGGGAAGCAATTAGCGATTAGCGATCGGTCGCGCGCGAGGGCGAGCGCGCTCCAACAGCCGGGCGTCCGGCCTTTACAATTCTTTACCATCTGCGCCCCTCGTCCCTATTGACAGCAGGCTGATGGCGGCTTAAGCTCCGCCGCACTTTCCGGCGCTGTCCGGCGCGCACGACGGAGGGCAAGCTTCACCTTTCCCTCCGGTGGACACCAGCAGGATTTCCAGACGAAAGGACAACCACATGAAATCGAAGAGACGATGGCTCGTATTCGCTCTGTTGGCGGTCGCCACTCTTACTCAGGCAGCATTGGCAGGCGACCATGACAATCACTGGTTCGCGGCGTGGGCGGGGCCGCAGCAGGATCCGGGCGCCACCGCCAGCACCTTTGCCGCGGGCACGACGGTACGCGAGACGGTCTGGGCGACACTCGGCGGCGACAAGGTCCGGGTCAAGTTCTCGAATGCCTTTGGGGCGCAACCACTGACGATAGGCTCCGCCTCAGTGGGGTTGAAGTCGAGTCCTGCGTCGGTGATTCCCGACACCCTACACGCGCTCACCTTCGGAGGACAGACATCAGCGACTGTGCCCATCCAGGGTTTTGTGTTGAGCGATCCGGTCGATCTTGAGGTGCCCTCGCTCACCGATGTCTCCATCAGTATTTACCTGCCGAACGGATCCGGGGAATCGGCGCAATATCCCGGCTCGCGCAAGATCACCTACATCTCCAGTGGCGGCGATCAGACGTTGGCGATCACCTTGCCGTTCTCCTCGACTGCCGCGAACGGGTATTTCGTCTCCGCGCTGGAGGTACACAATCGTCATGGGCGAGGCGTAATCGCGGCGTTGGGCGATTCCATCGTGGCCGGCGGAGGCAGCGACGCAGAAAACCTCAAGTGGAGCGATCGCCTGGCGGCCCGTATCAACACTCCGCCGAACCATCTTGAAATGGGCGTGCTCGGGCTGGGCATCGGCGGAAATCGCACGCTTTCTGGCGCCACCTCAAACCCGGCGGCGCTGGCGCGCTTCGACCGCGATGTGCTGGGGATGGCCGGACTGACCTACATCATCATGGCCGATGGCATCAACGACTTAGGCTCAACCGCAACGAACCCCAGCAGTCCGCCCAACCCCGAAGACGTGGAGTATGGACTGCGACAGATCGTGGAACGGGCGCATGCACGGGGAGTGAAGGTGATCGGTACCACCATGGGCCCAGCGTGGGGTTTCCGCGGCTACGAAAATATCGATTTCAAGCGCCTGGCGTATAACGCGTGGATGCGTACAGAAGGAGTGAAGATCGTCGATGGTCTGATCGATTTTGACAAGCTCCTCAATGATCCCAACAATCCCTCCCACATGCTGCCGCAGTACCTCACAGATGGAATCCACCCCAACGATGCGGGACACCAGGCCATGGCCGATTTCATCAACCTTCGGTTATTCAGGAACGAAGAAGACGAACACTAGACTAGCGATCAGCATTTAGCGAGTCGTCGCGCTCGAGGGCTAGGGCGTTCCAGCAAGCCATGCGAAGCAAAGCCCAGCATCTCTGTGCCGGGCTTTGCATTTCCTGAAGCCTGACGCCTGCAGCCTGCTAGGTTCCTTCGCTCCAGCTCGCCAGATATTCTTCCTGTTCCGGAGTTAAGCGGTCGATCTTGATGCCCAAGGACTCCAGCTTCAGTTTGGCGACGCGCTTGTCCAGTTCGGCGGGGACAGGGTAGACCTTCTTCTCCAGCGCATTGTGGTTCTTCACCAAGTAATCGACAGAGAGCGCCTGGTCGGCGAAACTCATGTCCATTACCGAGGCCGGGTGTCCTTCGGCGGCGGCGAGGTTGATGAGGCGTCCTTCGCCCAGCAGGTTGATCTTGCGGCCGTCCTTCAGCGAGTACTCCTCGACGAAGTTACGCGTGGTGCGCTTGGACGACGACAACTTCTCCAGCGCCGGGATATCAATTTCGACGTTGAAGTGGCCGGAGTTGCTGATGATGGCGCCGTCCTTCATGTGCTCGAAGTGCTCGGCGCGGATGACGCTCTTGTTGCCGGTGACGGTGCAGAAGACGTCGCCCAAGCGAACCGCTTCCGCCATGGACATGACGCGAAAGCCGTCCATCACCGCTTCCAGCGCGCGGGTGGGATCGACTTCGGTGACGATAACCTCGGCGCCCTGGCCGCGCGCCCGGCTGGCCAGCCCGCGTCCGCACCAGCCGTAGCCGGCAACGACGAATTTGGATCCGGCAAGCAGGAAATTGGTGGCGCGGATGATGCCGTCGATGGTGGACTGGCCGGTGCCGTAGCGGTTGTCGAACAGGTGCTTGGTGTCGGCATCGTTGACGGCGATGATGGGGTAGGCGAGCACCCCTTCCTTGGCCATGGCGCGCAGGCGGATGACGCCGGTGGTGGTCTCTTCCGTGCCGCCGTAGACGCCGTCGAGCACGTCCTTGCGCTTGGTGAGCGCGGTGGTAACCAGGTCGGCGCCGTCGTCCATGGTCAAGTGCGGCTTGTGGTCCAGCGCGGCCATGATGTGCTGGTAGTAGGTCTCGTTGTCTTCGCCCTTGATGGCGAACACGGGCACGCCGTAGTCGCGCACCAGGCAGGCGGCAACGTCGTCCTGCGTGGACAGCGGGTTGGAGGCGCACAGCACCACTTCCGCGCCGCCGTCGCGCATGGTGATGGCCAGGTTGGCGGTCTCCGCAGTGACGTGCAGGCAGGCCGAGATGCGCACCCCCTTTAGCGGCTGCCCCTTAATGAAATCCTTGCGGATGATTTGCAGGACCTTCATCGATTGGTTGGCCCATTCAATGCGCTTCTTGCCAAGATCGGCCAGATCCATGGCCTTAACGTCGCAGACGACTTGAGCAGGTGTGGTTGACATAATCTCCTAAACAGTTTCGAGTTCCGTTTCGGTTTCGAGGATGGAAAACCGGTTGCAACTCGAAACTGAAGCTGAAACTTGTTTTATTCCTTGGCGGCGTGTGCGACGCCGTGCGACGCACCGGCGGCCTGCTCGCGCAGCGCCTTGGCTTTGTCGGTCGCTTCCCAGGTAAAGTCCTTGTCGTCGCGTCCAAAATGGCCGTAGGCGGCCGTCTTGCGGTAGATCGGACGGCGGAGCTTGAGCAAGTCGATGATGCCGCGTGGCGTCAGTTGAAAGTTGGCGCGGATCAACTCCTGGAGCTTGTCGGTCGCGATCTTGCCGGTGCCGAAGGTTTCCACCAGCACGCTGACCGGTTCCGCGACGCCGATGGCGTAGGCGAGTTGGACTTCGCAACGGTCTGCCAGTCCAGCGGCGACGATGTTCTTGGCGATATAGCGCGCCATGTAGGCAGCGGAGCGGTCCACCTTGGTCGGGTCCTTGCCGCTGAAGGCGCCGCCGCCGTGACGTCCCATGCCGCCGTAGGTATCGACGATGATCTTGCGGCCGGTCAGGCCGGTGTCGCCCATGGGGCCGCCGATGACGAAGCGCCCGGTGGGATTGATGTGGTAGATGGTGTCGGCGTCGAGCATTTCGGCAGGAATTACGGCTTGGATAACGTACCTGAGGATGTCGGCGCGCAGCTCTTCGTTGGTGACCGTCTCAGCGTGCTGGGTGGAGACCACAACCGCGTCCACCCGCATCGGCTTCATCTGCTCGTTGTACTCGACCGTGACCTGCGATTTGCCGTCCGGGCGCAGATACGGCAACGTGCCGCTCTTGCGGACCTCGGAGAGTTTGTGGGTGAGCTTATGTGCGAGGGAGATGGGGGTAGGCATTAGTTCGGGGGTCTCGTTGGTGGCGTAGCCGAACATCATGCCCTGGTCGCCGGCGCCGCCGGTGTCCACGCCCATGGCGATATCGCCGGACTGCTTATTGATGCTGGAGATTACGGCGCAGGTGTTGGCATCAAAGCCGTAGAGGGCGTTGTCGTAGCCGATGGAGGTGATAACGCCGCGCACCAGGGTCTGGAAATCCACGTACGCCTTGGTCGTGATCTCGCCGGCGATCACCACCAGGCCGGTGCAGGTAAGCGTCTCGCAGGCCACCCGGCTGTAAGGATCCTGTTCATAACAGGCGTCGAGAATGGCATCCGAAATCTGATCGGCGATCTTGTCGGGATGGCCTTCGGTGACCGACTCCGAGGTGAATAAAAAACGATTCTTGGCTGACACATCAACCTCCTGCTGGCGTTAGGCGCTACGGGCGGGAATGAACCACAGGAAACATATTCAGGTCTCATCCAAAGTAGCAGAGCATACCGCTCGCCGCAACGCCTATGTGATTTCTCCGGCAACCAGGATTAACGCACGAAGCAGCAGAAATTTCTCTCCCCCCTGCATCGAATGGCGGAATTTGGACTCTGAACCGCGACTTGCGGCGCAGGCGCCCTGAGGGCCCGGCGCGCACTGGTGTCGCGCGCTGGAAGGGACCTTCACTGGCGCAGACCGGCGGCGGTGAATTCCACTGTCTTGACCTCCTTGCTTGCACCCAGGGTCGGGACCATCTTGTCGTTGTGGAAGAGCTCGACGCCGGCGGCGTTGCCGGTCTTCAAGACCACGCTGCGCTGCGCGTGCACCGATTTCTCGTCGCCGGCCTGCAGCATGCCCGACATCACCGGTTTGTCGTCGGCGACCAGCGATACCCAGGTGTCTTCCTTGGCCTTGACGCGCACCACGAAACCGCCCGCCGGTTGCGCCCGAGTGGCAGCCGGAAGTGCGACCGCCGTGTCAGGCCGGGCGGCCGGCGGCGCCGCCTTGGACGCAGGCTGCGATGGCTGCTGGCCGGCGGCGCGCACGTGGCGCAAATTCGGTAATCCGTGCTGGGTGTAATAGCGCCAGCCGCCGTACAGCAGCACCGCGATCAGCACCAAGAGCGCGATTGGGATCAGAGGCAGGCGCAAGGGCTCCGAGTAATCGTCCTCGCCGATGAAGATATTTCGGTCCGGCGCGGCGCCGCTGGCGGTGGGTTCCTGCCGCGTGACCTTGCCGGCTGCCTGCGCTTCGGTGAGAGCGGCCAGGTAGTCGGCGACGGCCTGCTCTTCGTCGAGGCCGAGATAGCGGGAGTAGGCGCGCACGAATCCCTTGTTGAAGATACCGCCGGGCAGCCTGTCGAAGTCCTGTTCTTCCAGGGCACGCAAGGAACGGGTGCCGATCTTGGTCGCCTCGGCTATTTCTTCCAGCGTGATGCCGCGCATCTCGCGTTCGCGCTGTAGTCGCTCACCAAACGATCCCACGCACACATCCTTCAAGGTAGGGTACACCGACCGCCCAAATGGGTGAGAGTAAGAGCGCGGCCATCATAGGTTTGGCGCTTGGCAGTGTCAAAGAAAAAACCGTAAACTCACCTGCACCAGACAGTTCCGGGTCACTGGCCCGAGCCGGGGAACTTGGAGTATCGCATCTGGCGATTGTATGGCGGAGAATAAACCTTATAATGCGACCAGTTCGCCGACCGGCGCGCCGACCCACGATATGAGCGAGGCCACTGCCACCGACCGCAAACGGCATCTGCAGGAGCTATCCATCTTCCATGAAGTGGCCAAGGCCCTGACGTCTTCGCTCAATCTGGATTCCATCCTGCAAACCATCATGGAGAAGGTGGCAGAGTACTTCTGCCCCGACACCTGGTCGCTGCTGATGGTGGATGAGACGGTCGATGAACTCTACTTCGCCATCGCCGTGGGCGACGCGGCCGACGCGCTGCGCTCGGTGCGCCTCAAGATGGGGGAAGGCATCGCGGGATGGGTGGCCAAGCACGGCGAGCCGCTCATTGTCCCCGACGTTTACACCGACCCGCGTTTTGCCAAGCGCATTGACGAAATGACCAAGTGGCAGACGCGCTCCATAATTTGCATACCGCTGAAAGCCAAGCACCGCGTGTTGGCCGTCATCCAGCTTATCAACGTGCCCATGTCGAGCTTCAGCGACAGCGAGATGTTCTTCCTGCGCGCCATCTGCGACTACGCCGCCATCGCCATTGATAACGCACGCGCCGTGGAGCGGATCCAGGAACTCACCATCACCGACGACTGCACCGGCCTGTACAACGCGCGCCACCTCTACAAGACGCTGGAATCGGAGGTCTACCGCTCGGCGCGCTTTGGCTACGAGTTCACCGTGCTGTTCATCGACCTGGACCACTTCAAGCAGGTCAACGACACGCACGGCCACCTGGTCGGAAGCAAGCTGCTGGCGGAGATCGGCTACACCATCAAGAGCCACCTGCGGCTGATTGATTTCGCCTTCCGCTACGGCGGCGACGAGTTTGTCGTGCTGCTGCCGCAGACCGGGAAAGATTCGGGACTGATCGTCGCCCGCCGCCTGCTGGAATCCTTTCGCAAGGGGACGTTCCTGAAGGACGAGGGATTGAACCTCAACATCCGCGCCTCGATCGGCGTTGCCGCCTATCCCGAAGACGCCAAGAGCGCGCACGAAATCATCCGCCAGGCCGACGAGATGATGTACGAGGTCAAGAACTCCACCCGCGACAACATCGCGGTGGCCCAGCACGGGATGCTGAGGTGATGGCAGATTGAGGATCTCAGCGGGGTTCCCATTTCGGCACTCAGTACAAAACGAAACCGTGGCCCATTTTATTTGACCCGCCCAGCCGGTTTTTTGTCCCGCAACAGGTAAAAATCCGAATGGAGGCTCGCCCCTGCCGCTGGCTTCCAGCGAGTGCCGGGTTTGACCGCGAAACACTGGCGCGCGAGCGGCGATTCTCGCAGGAGTGAACTGCGCGTCGAGGCGCCGAGCGTATGCCAACCTACACCGTTTCGTGGAAAGTGCAGGCACGAGTGGACGCCCCGAGTTGCCGGGACGCGGCCATTGCCGCGTTAAAGGAATATCGATACAGCCCACAAGGCATTCCGAGCGTCTGCGTGCAGGAGGAAAACGGCGAACGGCACGACATCATTCTCTCCGGATTTCCTTATTTTCTGATTACCGACCGCGAGAATGAAGTCCTTCGCTTGCTGGCCATGGGATACGACAACGCTGCCATCGCCGCCGAACTCCACCTCACCGAGCGCACCGTGAAGAACCGCCTCGGCAGGTTGATGCAGAAAGTCGGCGTCCGCAACCGCGTGCAACTCGTTGTCGCCGCAGCCGAGGCCGATGCCGGCCACCGAGCGCAACAACGCGACATGTCCCGTTACCGGGCCGCGCTCGATGCCCTGGGGCCCAAGCGCAAGAGCATTGCGGCGCTGGTGCGCAACGGCCTGACCAACCGCGACATCGCGCAAGCGCTCGGCAACACCGAGGGCACCATCAAGGGATACCTGACGGATATCTACGATGCGCTCGGGGTCTCCACTCGCTTGGAACTGGCCAACTGGATGGTGTCGCTGGGGCTCGATGCCGATGAGGCATCGGATCTCGCAAACGGTTGGCAAGGTATTGATGTAACTGCCGCAAGCCTGGAGGAGGGCAGGAGGACACGTGGAAATTTCAAAGCACTGATCCGACAAGCTCCTCCCCGTTCACCTGCCGCACCGCGGCCGCGACCCAGTGATTGGCGTCGTGACGTCCGGACAATCTTATCGGCAGATAGTTGTCGGTGAGCGCCTCGGTCGATTCCGCGTCACCCACGCGCAGCGTGATCGCCGGCAAATCGCGTCCGATAAATGACTCCATGAACGCGCGCTTCTTTTCCGCCGCCAGTTCGCGCAGGATGCGGTTGCGTTCGCGCGCCATCTGCACCGGCACCTGGTTGGGCATGGCCGCCGAGCGCGTCCCCGGACGCGAGGAATACGTGAACACGTGCAGATAGGTAAGCGGCAGGGCATCGATCATATGCCGCGTGGCTTGAAAATCTGCGTCGCTCTCGCCGGGAAAACCGACCATCACGTCGGCGCCGATGGCCGCCGCCGGCATGGCGTCGCGGATGCGCCGGATTTTTTCCGCGTAGTGCCACGGCCGGTACTTGCGGTGCATGGCGCGCAAGACGCGGTCGCTGCCAGACTGCATGGGCACGTGGGCATGCTGGGCAATGCGCTGGCAGCCCGCGGCCAGCTCGATCAGTTCCTCGGTCCAGTCCATCGGCTCGACCGAACTGATGCGCAGCTTCTCCAACTCGGTGCGCTGCACGATGGCACGCACCAGGTTGGCGAAGCGGTCGGGGGTGTCGAAATCGCGTCCCCACCGCCCCAGGTTGATGCCGGAGATCACCAACTCGCGAAATCCTGCGTCCACCAATGCGCCAACTTGCGCCACGACTTCGTCGGTGGGCAGCGACCGGCTGGCCCCGCGCACCGAGGGAATAATGCAGAACGAGCAGCGGTTGTCGCAGCCGTCCTGCACTTTCAAGTTGGGACGCGTCTTGTCCGCGCCGCCATCGAACACCGGCGCCGCCAGCAGTTGGGTGTGCGCGAAGATGTCGCCGACCATCATCGGCGCGATCGTCCTGTCCTCCGCCGGCGAAATCTCCTGCCACGGCACGAACCCGTCGGCGCCGCATACCACGTCGCCGACGTGCTGTTTGTGCGAGTTTCCGACCACCCAGCTCACGCCCGGCAGCGCCGCCAGTTCTTCGGGGGCGCGCTGCGCATAGCAGCCGGTGAGCAGGATTTTGCAGGCGGGATTCTTGCGATGGATCCTGCGGATCGCGGCGCGCACGTCCTGGTCCGCCGACGCCGTCACGGTGCAGGAGTTCAACACCACCACATCGGCGCACAGCGGGCCATCGGCACGCCCCAGGCCGCGCTCGCGAAGCTGTCGTTCGATGGCGGCGCCATCGGCCTGCGTGGCGCGACAGCCGAAGTTTTCCACGTGGTAGCTGGTCACGAGTGCTATTATACGGGCAAGTTTTCCCACGATCCCGCTGCGCCATTTGCGCCAGCGTGCATTGCATCGCGGGCTTCGGCAAGCGGTTCTCCGTGGGGGGTCAATGCCATGAAACGCCGCATTCTGTTGGTGGATGATGAACTCGCCATACTGCTCACCCTCAAAGCCATCCTGGAAATTAACGGCTTCGAAGTGGAGACCGCCTCCTCGGGAGGCGAGGCGATGCAGAAGCTGGAGGGCGCCGTCTATCATATGGTCATCACCGACATGAGCATGGAAACCGAGACTGCCGGCTATGACGTGATCCGCGCCGCCCAGCAGAAACCCTACAATCCCGCCACCTCTATCCTCACCGCGTATCCCTCCCTGGGCAGCGACTGGAAGAGCCAGGGCGCGCAATCGCTGCTGGTCAAACCGGTGAACACGCAGGATCTGCTGCGGCAGATTGAAGCGCTGCTGATAACGCACGAAGACCAGAAGCGCGCCAGCGCCCCCGCCACCAACCGAGCCGCATCATCCGCGCGAACGACGCGCAACCAAGTCAAAAAGGCCGGCTAAGACGTTTCCACAGATGCCGTAACCGGGGCTGAAGCCCTTATCGTTTTCAGCTCGCGTTTCGCCGGGCTAAAGCCCGGCAGTTCCACCGTAGGACATGCGGCTACACCGATTGTGGAACCGCTCTCAACGCTCCGGCTCAGCGCATGGTGAGAACCAACTTTTCAGCTTGAGAAGTTGCAAATCCGCACGCGGATGCGGGCGGGCGAGACTCGGCCTCCGCGGAAGCCTGGGCGGGCGTCCTACAATCTTGGCCCCGTCAGAAGCCAGTCAGCAGGTCAGGCGCTGGCTGCTGAACTCCGCTTCGACTGAAAACATTCCCGGCAAAATACCGGGCGTCCCTGCGTCGGTTTAAACGGCACCGTGGTTTCTTTTCCGCACTGCGAACAGACGGTCCGGGTCTCCACCTTGGGATAGCTACCTGGCGTGGCCGTACCCAGCATGCCGGCGCGTTTTGCCTTGCACGGCTTGCAACGCTTGGGTTCGTTCTTGAACTGCTTGTCGTGGAAGAACAACTGCTCCCCCGCCGTGAACACGAACTCGGCACCGCAGTCGATGCACTTGAGAATCTTGTCCTGGAATTCCATGGAAACTTGCTCCCTTCAGGGTCTCCATCCCGCACCGCCTCCCAGCGCGAGATGGCCTGAGCCGTTAGTCCCACCCGCGAGCGTCCTCAGTTACGCGCCGCAGGATGCTGCTTGGCACATAGCCCAGCGCTGCCAGGTTTGGCGGCGCTTACACGCAATGATTCCCATACTGAATATGAATGCTACCGCCTCGGTGCGGCGGAATATAAAAAGAACGGGCCGTCAGGGGGAGACACAGCGGCCCGTGTTGTTTCGCTTATTCCTGCTCCTTACGCGCCTTCTTCCGGCTCCGCTTACGTGCCAGAGCCTCCTTGGCGCGCTTCTTCTCGCCCGGCTTGAGGTAGAAGGAGTGCCGCTTAACCTCCTTGATGATGTCCTCCTGCTGGACCTTGCGCTTGAATCGCCGTAGGGCGTTTTCTAACGATTCGCCTTCCTGTATGCGAACTTCGGCCAAGTGCGACGACACCCCCAAACCAGCCCAGTAGGACTGGGGTAGTTATCCCAAGCTTTGACTATCAAAGTCAAGCGCCATCTGCATTGCATCGGGCACAGTCCAAAATGAAACAACCATAAGCAACTAGCCGTTAGCGATTAGCAATTAGCTATTAGCAATCAAATAAGAGATGCAGCCGCCGCTTTTCGCCCTGCCGAACCCCGGCGGTGACGGGCGAGCGAGGCTAACATACGCTGTACTTCCAGAACGCCGTTCTGTAGTTGCTCGTAATTTGCAGCCGGCAGTAAACCGAGACCTTCGCGGCCGTGTTCGTTTTGCGGCACTTACGGACGGCCTGAAGGCCGTCGGCTTCAAAGAATGGAACTTAATCAAACGTTCCCCAATCGCTAAAAGCTGACTTTCACCCCAAACTGCACCTGCCTCGGCGCATAAGCGCTGGTTGGGGAAAGAAATCCGCGCGACTGACGAAACGAAGCCGGATATTGCTTTCCTCCCACAGTGACATCGCTCTGCACAAAGTTCGCCGCAGTATTCAAGAATCCGTCCTCGCTAATGTCCACCCTCTTATTGGCCCGGTTCATCAAATTGAAGCTCTCCGCCAGAAACTCCATCTTCCAGCGGTCGTATACCACGAACCGTCTCGCCACACGGAGGTTTACGCTCATGTAATTCGGCCCAGTAAAGGAATTCCGGCGATACCCCGGCAGGCGGTCGTTGTAGGTATTGCCGTCCCCATTGGCATCGCCGACGATGCGTGCGCTCATCGGACGCCCGCTGCCGGCGGTGACCACGCCGGCGAAGCGCCAGTCATTGAACATCCAATGCAAAGTGGGGTGGTCGCGATGGAACGGCCGTGGCTCCGCCGTGAATGCCACCACAAAACGATGGCGCTGGTCGGTAGTGCTCGGCCCGCGCTCCAGGGTTGGCGCGTAGGAGTTCTCCACCGTCGCCGGGCGACCGACGACCAGCGCGTCCTGTCCGTCATCGATGGCGTGCGCCCAGGTGTAGGCCAAGCGTAACCCGAATCCACGATGCATGCGCCGGCGCATCGAGATGGTGAGCCCGTGATAGATGCTGGTGGCCGCGCTCTCGAAGACCGTCACCGAGCCAAGCTGCGGCATAGGGCGCTGCACTTCGCCCAAGCACGGCGGAAACGGGCAGGTCAGCGATTTCGTTGTCTCCCAGGTCGCGAATGAATCCACCACGTAGTAGCCGAGCAGGTTGGCGCCAGAATCGTCATACAGCGGGTAGGTGACCGGCGTGGGCGGCGGCAGGTTAACGTCGCGCGCCCGGATCAGGTGCATGCCGCGCACATACAAGTAACTCACGCCGATGGCGGTGCGAGTGGCGACCTCCTTCTCCACGCTCAGGCTGGTCTGCTGCACCACCGGGGTCTGGAAATTGTGCGCAAAGGCCGAGACCTCGGTCGTCATCTTGCTCAGCAGTTCCGGCGGCGGCGCGCACGACAGCAGCGCACTCGGGTACGCCGGGAACAGCGGACGATCTTCCTGGCGTGCGCTGGTCAGCAGCAGGTGCATGCGCCGATCGCCGTTGTCGGTCTCGATGGCCGAGGTGTACATGGAAGGGATGCGCGTGTAGAACAGCCCGTAGCCGCCGCGGATGACGAACGGGCGCCGGTCGCCGATCGAATAGGCGAATCCCGCCCGCGGCGCGATGTTGTTGCGGTCCACCGGCACGCGTCCCGAATCGCGGAAGTAGTAGTTTGAGACAAGTTCGTCGGTGCGGAATGCCTGGAAGTCGTAACGCAGGCCCAGCATCAACGCCAGATGATCGGTAACTCGGATGGTGTCCTGCGCAAAGGCGGCGTACTCGGTGGCGTCCGGATGCGACACGGCCGTCCCGAAGTTCTGGATGTAGTAGTGTGGCACCATGTGCGCGTAGGCGCGCAGCGGGGTGATGCGCATGCCGTAGGTCTGCGGCGCGAAGCTCCAGGGATCGACCGTAACGTCATCGAAAATGTATTCCCCGCCGAACAGTGAAGGGAAGAAGTTGTAGACCCAGGTCTTGAGGAAGTCGCCGCCGAACTTGAAGGAATGCCGCCGTCCGGACAAGGCCAGTGCCTCGGCTGCGTGCAGGCGGTGCTCGCGCGTCGCGCGCGGCAAGATCGAGGACCGCCCGAAACCATCCATCACGCCATAAATGCGGGTCAGCGGATAGGCCGAGTTGGCGAACGACTGCTGCAGGTCGCGCGAAAGCTGGATGCGAAAGTGGCTGGTCAGGCGGTTGGTCAGTGCGCTGGCGAGCGTGGCGGAAGCCGTCTCCGTGGCCACGTTCTCTTCCCCGTTCTCGCTGAGCGCGTACGTCGTGATCGGACTGGCGGGATCGAAAAAGACGTTGTTCGCGCCGTAATAGCGCGAGGTGTTCACCCGCGCGCTCAGATGATGCCGCGGCGTGATCGCCACGTCCACCTTGGCGAACGCCGCGTTGCCCAGCAGGCGCGAGCGGAACTCCCCGCCCATCTTCGAGAGCGCCTGCGCGGTGGCCATCACCAGCGGGTAATCGCCGTACGCGAAGTCGTTCACCGACGGCATCAGCGCCGAGTAGCCGTTCAGGAATTGCACCACCGCCGGCACCTGGAAGACGTGCTGGTCGAAGCCGGCGAAGAAAAACGCCCGGTTCCTCTTGATCGGGCCGCTGAGCGTGCCGCCGAACTGGTGCTGCCGGTCCTGGGGTTTGAATCCGACATACGCCGGAGTGGCATTGAAGCTGCTGTCGCGCAAGTAGTAGAACCCGGTACCGTGAAAGTGATTCGAGCCGCTGCGCGTCACCACGTTGATCACCGCGCCGCCGGCCCGGCCCAGTTCCGCCCCATAGCTGTTCGAGGAAACGCGGAACTCCTGCACCACCTCGTTGCTGAACTGGTAGGGTGCGCGGTAACGCCCCCGCGCCTGCGCGAAGAAGGCGTTGTTGTTGTCGGAGCCATCCACCAGGTAACTGGAATAAACGCCGCGAATTCCTCCGTAGGAAAGATCGCCGTTGGTCGCCGAGGTGAGCGAGCGCGGGTCTTGCGTCATGTTCGGGGTGAGCAGCGCCAGGTCGGCAAAACGGCGCCCGTTCAGCGGCAGGTCGGAGATGTCTTCCTGGTTGAGGACGGCGGAAAAGGCGCTGGTCTCGGTAGCGACCGTGCCCGCTTCGGCGGCGACCTCCACCGTCTGGCGCGCGGTTTGCAGGCGCAGCCGCAGGGTTAACTCGACCGTGCCTCCGACCTCGACCCGCGCGGCCTGCTGCAGCGGCGCCATGCCCGGCGCTTCCACGCGCACCGAATATTCCCCCGGCGTGAGCAGCGCGACGGTGAACCCGCCTTCATCATTGCTGACCGTCGCGCGCGAAAATCCTTGGGCCGAGTCGGTCACGACCACGCGCGCCCCTACCATGCGCGCACCGGCTGCGTCTTCGACGATCCCGCGAATCGCGCCCGTGGCCGAGTCCTGGGCAAAGGCACGAGAGGTCAGGCAAACGCAGAGAGCGCAGGCGATAAGAAACACGGTGGCGCGCGCCCGCCCTCGCCCGGAGCCCCGCTGGGCTGGTCGAGCGCAGCCTTGAGCCTTGCGGAGTGAGCCTTGCGCCTCTTCCACCCGTTCTCCTGGGGGAAAACAGCTTTCCTATAGCACGGGCCACGCCTCACCAGCCCTGAAATCGCTTCCTTTAATGGATTCGTTCCTGATTTGGAACACCTTTGTTCTCGATCTAGAACACACGAGTGGTCTTCGCCCAGTCGAGTCGCGGGAGCCGGTGGTGCGCGCGCTGGAGGACTGGCCAGTTCAGCTTCCGGACGTTGTGTGGCGGCTTCTCATGTCCGCGGGGGAGGTTGTTCGTGCTGAAGCGGGGGGTCTGTCACTTGCTACGCCGGCCGTTGCAAGGGAGGGATCCTGGATCGTGGTTCGGCTGCACGCGCAGACCGCCGACGCGAATCTCCAACCGCAGTGCCTTAGGCTTATCGACGAAATGGAAGGTTGCCGTCCGTCGGCCTGTCCGATGAACGGGTTGAACGATAATGTGGGCTGACGGTCCTGTACATCTTCCCGGGCATTCGATTTCTCCGCGGGCGTGGAGAATTGGGTTTGGGAGCCGGCGGTTCGTAGTGGGGCGAAGTGAGCACCACCCCGATGCCCACGCATACCAGCAAGAGTGCCAGAGCGAGAAACGACTGATCCATCCCCAGTTTGTACGTCGGCCCGCGACCCCGCCCCAAGCTTTTCCTGTCTTTTTACAAGTGCCTCAAACCTGTTTTGGTAGTAGTCCCAAAACCGGAAGGCCGGGGAGCACACGGAGGATGCAGCGGAAGCTCAAAAAAGAGAAAAAGAGAGCCTCTGCGCGTCCTCGGTTTCCTCTGCGTTCCTCCGCGCTAAGTCCGGGCACTCGAAACTCACGGCTCGCAACCGGCAACTCGGTCATGCTATGTTCTTTACCTTTCGCGCCATGATCCGAAGCTACAAAGGCACGACCCCGCGCGTTCCCGCCACCGCCTTCGTGGACGACTCCGCCCAACTGATCGGCGATGTCACCTTGGGCCAGCACGCCAGCATCTGGATGAACGCGGTGCTGCGCGGCGACGTCCACTACATCAAGGTCGGCGCCCACACCAACGTTCAGGACAACAGCGTGCTGCACGGCATGAAGGAGCAGTGGCCGGTGGAGGTGGGCGAGTGGGTCACCGTCGGCCACTCGGTCACGCTGCACGGCTGCGTGGTTGAAGACCGCTGCCTGATCGGCATGGGCGCCATCATCCTAAACGGCGCGCGCGTCGGTAAGGGCTCAATCATCGCCGCCGGCACGGTGATTGCCGAGAACACCATCGTTGAACCCAGCTCGTTGTGGATGGGCGTTCCCGGCCGCTTCCGCAAGAAACTTGGCCACGACGACGAGCAGACCATCATGGCCTACGCCCAGCGATATCTTGAGTACAAGGAGTCGTACCTGCGGGAGAAGAGGTAATCCCGGTTACAACATGGAGCCGTGCTGCTAAAGGTTGTGGTCCATAAAGCGGAGGAAGGCGGTTCTTGGGCGGAAGTGCCCGCCATTCCCGGATGTGCCAGCCAGGGCGAAACAATGGATGAAGTACAGGCAAATGTCCGCGAGGCGGTCGAGGGATGTCTCGCCGTCGACGTGGAGGACGCGAAGAAGACCGGCCACGATGAGGTGATCGAAATCACCCTATGAAAGCCCGCCGCTGACAACCGCTTTCCGCTGTGCTACCTTTTTCTCCCGTTGCCGCACCATGCGCCGCCTGACCCTGATATTCGCTGCGCTCCTGGCTTGTGTTGTTCCTCTCTCCGGACAGGAACCCATCGAGGACCGTGCCCAGCGCCTCAAAGCGGAAGACATTCCCCTGCTCACGGAAAAGGCCAATGCCGGCGACCTGGAGTCCCAGGGGTTGCTCTGGCAGGCCTACCGCCGCGGGTACGGCGTTCCCAAGGATCTCGCCAAGGGTGTTCCCTGGCTGCGCAAGGCCGCCGAGCAGGGCAGCCCGCGCGCGCAAAATGAATTGGCCGAGCTTTACCGCCATGGAGTGGGCGGCCTGCCGCAGGACCCGGCTGAGGATTTCAAGTGGTCGCTGAAGGCTGCCGAGCACGGCCACCTCGTCGCCCAACTCAACGTCGGCGTGTATTACCGGGACGGCATTGGCGTCAAACAGGACCTGCAGCAGGCGCGCTTCTGGCTCACCAAGTCGGCCGAGGGCGGCTTCTCCCACGCGCAATGGGCTCTCGGCAAGCTCTATCTGGAAGGCACCGGCGTCCCACCCGACCGCGCCCTGGCCGAGCGCTGGTTCACCAAGGCCCTCGCTCAGGGGCATCCTGGGGCAATGAACTTTCTAGCCAGAATGCACACCGGGCCGACGGGAGTGCCTTCCGACCCTGTCCTGGTCTTCGATTTGTACCGCGCCGCGGCGGACCGGGGCTCGCAGTTTGCACAATTCGAGCTCGGCAACATCTACCGCGCCGGATATCTCGGCGCGCCCGATTATCCCCAGGCATTGGCGTGGTACCAACGGGCGTCCAGCGCCCGCTACGCACCCGCCGACCTCGCCCTCGGCGAAATGTACGAGCAAGGGCAGGGCGTACCCGCCGACTTCAACCAGGCGCTCTCGCGTTACCAGCGCGCCGCCGGTTTCGGCGTGTACCGCGCCTTGCTCAAGCTCGGCGAGATCAACCGCGACGGCCGTAACCAGCCTCCCGACCTGGTCGCCGCCGCCATGTGGTTCACTATCGCCGGCAAGATGGGCGGCGGAGAGGGCCAGAATGCGCAGCAGCAGTTAAACGCGCGCCTCTCCGACGCACAGCGCCAGATGGCCGCCGCCCGCACTAACACCTGGATAGTCGAGCATCCCGACGCCATGCGGCAGCAGCCGGGAAGATTTGAATTCCAGGAATACACCTTAGCTGAGTATCCCACCGACTGGCCCAAGCTCCCGCCTTCCACTCCCCAGGACCGCGCCTACGCTCTGCAGCTCACGCGCAAGCTCGAGCAGGACCCGCTCTCCCTCGATGCCGCCGCCGGCCGCGCCTGGCTGGAACGCTGGTGGTGGGGAATTCCGGATATCGAAGTCCGCTATTGCAATTTCATTGACCCGCCCGATCACCAGCCCTACCAGCATTCCCAGATCCTCTATTACCAGATCGCATTTTCCGAGGGCGCCTACATCCTGGAGCAGCTCGCGCAACCTCGCGATTGGCCCGCTTCGTACCTGGCCGGCATGCAGGGCGCCCTGCGCGCGTATGAATCCATTCTTCGCCAGCAGCCCTCGGATAAGTCCCGTTGGCTCGACAGCCTGCTGGAAATGCGCGACCGCGGCGATTTGCCCGACGCCGTCCGCCAGCTCGCCGCCGACCGCGGCTGCAAGTGATCTCGCACGGCGGCATTTCGCCCGCATTCGCCGGTGCGGTACATTAGCTATTTTGGTCTGGATGCTTGCCGCCGACTGAAACCGAAACTCGAAATTGAGACTGATGATTAAGTCTGTCCGAGGAACCCGCGACCTGCTACCGCCGGAGACGGCGCTGTGGAACTTTGTCGAGGCCACCGCCCGCGACGTCTTCCGCGATTACAACTTCCAGGAAATCCGCACCCCCGTTTTCGAGGACCTCGCGCTGTTCCAGCGCTCCGTGGGCGAAGAAACCGACATCGTATCGAAAGAGATGTTTGCCTGGCAGGACCGCGGCCGCGCCGAGAGCGACAAAGGCCAGTGGCTGGCGCTTCGCCCCGAAAACACCGCCGGCGTTGTTCGCGCCTACATCGAGCACAAGCTGTGGGAACGTCCCGGGGTGCAGAAGCTGTTCTACATCGGACCGCAATTCCGCCGCGAGCGTCCGCAGAAGGGCCGCTATCGCCAGTTCTACCAGATCGGCGCCGAGGCCATCGGCCCGCCCGCCGCCGGCAGCGAGTCCCCCGCCCGCGACGCCGAAGTGCTGGAAATGTTGGCCACGCTGCTCGACCGCCTCGGCATCCAGGGCTGGACGCTGCAGTTGAATACCGTGGGCTGCGCCAACGACCGCCCACGCTACCACGAAGCTCTGCGGGCCGCGCTCGCGCCCGTGGTCGCCCGCATGTGCGACGACTGCCAGCGCCGTGCCGTCACCAACCCGCTGCGCGTCTTCGACTGCAAAGTCCCCGCAGACCAGCCCATCATCGCCAAGCTTCCCAGCATCGCCGACTATCTCGACGACTCCTGCCGCACGCATTTTGCCGAAGTGCAGCGCATTCTCGCCGCCCTCAACGTTCCTTTTGTGCTGAACGATCGGCTGGTCCGCGGCCTGGACTACTACGAGAAAACCGCTTTCGAGTTCACGCATGGGTCGCTGGGAGCGCAGAACGCGATCCTGGGCGGCGGGAGGTATGACGGGTTGTCGGAAACGCTGGGCGGGCCGAGGGCGCCGGGGATCGGGTTCGCGATCGGCGAGGACCGGCTGATTCTCTCCTTGAAGGAATCCGCCGAGGCGCTGGCCAAGAAGCCGGACGCTTACCTCGCTCCATTGGGTCCGGGTATGAATGCCGAAGCGGCGAAGTTGGCGCGCGATTTGCGGCGTCACGACCTGATTATCGAACTCGGCGACGAAAGCTTCCGCCTGAAGAAGTCGCTGGAGACGGCAAGCAAGATCGGGGCGCGCTATGCGGTAATCGTCGGCGAAAATGAGGTCAAGGCCGACGCGTTCGCGCTGAAGAAGCTCTCCACCGGCGAGCAGGTAACGGTGCCGCGAACGGAACTGCCCGGTCGAATTCAACGATAAGATTCCGTTTCAGGAAACACACCCCATTTGCCAAGCCGTGGGCAGATGTGGGACACCCTCGGCACGATTGTCGCGTGTAGAATTGTGAATTCGCGAGAGAGTGGCGAAGGCTCTTGTTCGCGAATCATGCTCCGAACCCACAGGGGCTGAAGCCCAGCGGGCCAATAAAAGCATAGCTGCGGCACGACTGAAGTCGTGCCCTGATACGGTTTGCACCCATGCTCGACTCTCTCGGCGATCTTCGACGCACGCACACCTGCGGCGAGCTACGCGCCAGCGACGCCGGCTCGCGCGCCGTGCTCATGGGATGGGTGAACCGGCGGCGCGATCTCGGCAACCTGATTTTCATCGACGTGCGCGACCGCACCGGCATCACGCAGGTGGTGTTCGACCGCGAGCGCAGCCCGCGCCTGCACGACAAGGCGGAAGCGCTGCGCTCCGAATACGTGATCGCGGTCATCGGCGCAGTCGAGCAGCGCGACCCCGACACGGTGAACCGCAACATCGCGACCGGAGAAGTCGAGGTCGTCGCGGAAGAGCTGCTGCTGCTGAACGAGTCGAAGACGCCGCCGTTCCTGCCGTCGGAGCCGACGCTGCCCAACGAGGAAGTGCGTCTCACTTACCGCTACATCGACCTGCGGCGAGCGGCCATGCAGGCCAATATCGAGCTGCGGCACAAGATTGCGCTGGCCATCCGCGAATACCTCGCGTCACGAGGTTTCTTCGAGATCGAGACGCCCTTCCTGACGCGCTCCACGCCCGAGGGCGCGCGCGATTTTCTGGTCCCCAGCCGCGTGCAGCCCGGCAAGTTCTACGCGCTCCCGCAGTCGCCGCAGTTGTTCAAGCAGATCCTGATGATCTCCGGTTTCGACAAGTATTTTCAGATCGTGCGCTGCTTCCGCGACGAGGACCTGCGCGCCGACCGCCAACTGGAGTTCACCCAGGTGGATTTGGAGATGAGCTTCCCGCAGCAGGAGCGGGTATTCGAGGTCACCGAGGGATTCCTGAAGGCGGGATTTTCGGCCGCCGGCGTGGACATCCCGACGCCGTTTCGGAAAATGACCTACGACCAGGCGATCCGTTCCTACGGCAGCGACAAGCCCGATCTGCGCCTGCCGCCTATGGCCGACGTGCGCGAGGCGCTCCCGGCGGAGACGATCGCGCAACTCAAGATCGCCCCCGACGCGCCGGTGATGGCGATCCGCATTCCCCAGGTCGGCGAGCTATCGCGCAAGGAGCGCGACGAAATCAAGCCGCTGTTCGGCACGCGCGGCGATGCGCGTTTGTTCGAGGACTTCAAGCGCCTCGAGAAATTGTGGCCGGAGGCGATGCAGAAGGTGCGCCAACTGGCCCAGGCCGCGCCGGATGACCTGATCGTGCTGGTCGCGGGCCCGGAGCGCCCGGCGGAGCACAAGTCCGAGGGCGGGGTGAAGCCCGAGGTCAAGCAGCACGATGTTCCCGTGTACACGGCGGCGGGCGCGCTGCGCGTGGCGCTGGGGCAGAGGTACGCCGACCGGCACAAGGCGTTTGCGGGCGCGCGCAACGACCCGGCGTCGTACCACTTTTTGTGGGTGACCGACTTTCCCATGTTTGAGTGGGACGAGGAAGGGCAGCGCTGGGCGGCGGCGCATCATCCCTTCACTTCGCCGCACGAACAGGACATGGGCAAGCTGGAGAGCGATCCGGCGTCGGTGCGCGCGCTGGCCTACGACGTGGTGTTGAACGGCACTGAGTTGGGCAGCGGATCAATCCGTATTCACCAGCAGGAAATCCAGCAAAAGATTTTCAAGTCGCTGGGCATGACCCCGGAAGAGGCGCAGGCGCGCTTCGGATTCTTCCTGGAGGCTCTGACCTATGGCACGCCGCCGCATGGTGGCATCGCGCTGGGACTGGATCGCATCGTGATGATCCTTGCTGGCGCGGATTCCCTGCGCGAGGTGATTCCCTTCCCCAAGACCGCCAAGGCGGTGGACCTGATGGTGGACGCGCCGACACCGGTGCCCTCTTCTCAATTAGGTGATTTGGCAATTAGGTTCAAACGCATGATTCACAGAGAGCTCTGGACGGCTCGGAACCGCGATCAACTGCAGTTGCGACGAGACGAAGGCGGCGGCACTTTTTTGGATGCTCAGGATCAGCGAGTAACGATCTCTTTCGATTACGGTCGCGCGGACAAGGAATGGACGTTCAGGTGGGACAAACACTGTGACTACATAATCCTCCTGTGCTTGCGCGGGGACGAATCGATCACAGCCTTTCGGCTCGAGAGGAACGTGATCGACCTCATTCAGAACCAGAAAGGCCCCTGGATAGTTCGCGTAATGGACGAGAACGGAAGTTTCTCACTCATTCACGGAGACGTAAGACTTCCGGTGACGCCAATGGGTTAGGCCTATCAAGTGAGACTTGGTTCGCGTGCACAATCATCAGGATCGCGACTGGGTTCTGTCGTCCCTGCGGGACTCTTATCGAAATTCCATTTCCAACGCGGCACTAACGTGCCGCGCTAGGTTCTGGCGTCCCTGCGGGACTCTTTCTCAAATTCCATTCTCAAACCCGGCACTTACGTGCCGGGCTGGGTTCTGTCGCGCCGCGCGCTCCGGGTCAATAACTACTATTGTAGTATATAAGCTGACAAAGATCTCGAGGTAGTGGAGTGCATGGGAATGAGCGTAGTGCTGGAAGATCGCCCCCTGGCGATCGGCTCAATTATTGCCCGCCGGCTCCACTCCGACACACGCCGGCGACTTGATCGGCCTTGAGTGGTTCCAAGCGGTCAACCTGCTGCCGTGCCTGCACCGCATCGACTAGCTCGAACGTTCCATTCTCACTGAGTGTCGTGCCGACGACTCGAAGGAAGTAGTCGCCGCCGGGTTTTACTTCCAGATCAATGCCGGTCTTGGCGTTATTCGAGGTAAAGGTGTGTTTGCCGGCGGAGGCGTTCATCTTCACGTACTTCCCGCCCTGCACCGCGGCGATTCGTTGCCCGTCGCAGAACGCGATCGGCTTCCAGCCCCGGTGATGATCTATCGTTCGGAAGATGGTGACGGTGCCGACATCTCCCGCCGCCGCCGAACACACTAGGAAAAACACGAGAAGAGTAACTCGTTTTCTCAAGAGCCACCTGCCCCATTCCGTGGAATGCTGGATCGTACCACTGGCGGTTGCCGTGTCAAGGTAAGCCGCTGCATTTTCGATTGGGATTGCAAAACGGCGCTTGCGCTTCGGACTATCATAGCCCGATTGCCGCCGGATAGACTGAATCTCATGCCCGACCCGCCGCAAGCACCTCCGCCCGCGCTGTACTGTCCGCAGTGCGCCCGCGAAGTGACCGATCCGCTCACCTGCGGCGACTGCTCGGCGGTCATCTGCCGCGTCTGCGGAACCCCGCTGGAATCCTCCGACGAACTCGGCATTGGCTGATACTGGATCGACCGATGGCCCGGCAGCCCGATAGACTATTCCCGCCATGCTCGACTGGTTCCGGCTGGTTTCGTCGGTTCTCGCGGTGCTGCTGCTGCTCGCCGCGTATCTCTGGATCCTGCGCTCGGCGCGGCGTCGCGAGACCCGCTTCGCCGAAGAAGCGCAACGCGCCATCGCCTTCGCGCGGGTGGAAGCCGAACGCCTGCAATCGCCTACCATTGAGCCGGTACACCTGCTGCTGGGACTGCTGCATGTGCCGGCGCCCGCGATCGTCCGTCTGCTGCCGCTGGACTCGCACCAGGCGATCCGCGACGAGGTGAAAGACCACGTCGGCGGCGGCGCCATCGTGGATTATCGCGACGACCTGCCCTTCAGCGACGACGCGCGGCTGGCCTTGGTGGCCGCCGCCCGTGAAGCCCGTGGCTTCAGTTCGCGCCAGATCGCCGCCGAGCATCTCTTGCTCGGCCTGCTGCATTCGGACACTTCGCTCGCCGCCCTGATCCTGCGTGAACGCGGCCTGCGCCTGGAATCGCTGCGCGCCGCCCTCGGCGGATGGCAGGAGTGAGTGGTAGTGGGTCAGTCAAAACTGACCCACTACCGAGTGAGTCCAATCATTGCTTTGCCTGCCCAGGGTTCGGTAACCTGACGGTTTCCACGGCACGGAGGTGCGGACGATGAAACTGCTGGTCATCGGGGCGGGAATGATGGGTTCGGCGGCAGCCTACGACATGGCGCGCGAAGAGTCAGTGGAGTCGGTCACGCTTGCCGACGCCGATAAGAAGCGCGCCAAGGATGCGGCCGCGCGTGTCAACAAGCTCACGCGTAGCGACAAGGTCCGCGCCGTCGAGGTGGACGCGGGCAGCGAAAAAGCCTCCGCCAAGCTGATGCGCGGCCACGACGCGGCCCTCTCCGCCGTTCCCTACTTCTTCAATCTCGGACTTGCACGGGCGGCTGTGGAAGCGCGCTGTCACTTCGCCGACCTGGGCGGCAACAACACGGTCGTGCGCCAGGAATTCGAGTTGGAGAAAAAGGCCGCCAAGCGCGACGTGGCCATCGCTCCCGACTGCGGGTTATCTCCGGGCATGGCATCCATACTCGCCGGCGAGCTTATGCGCCGCATCGGCGGCGAGGCTGGCGCGCTCAAAATCTACGTCGGCGGTCTGCCGGAGAAACCCAAGCCACCCTTCAACTACCAACTGGCTTTCTCGGTCGAGGGCCTGATCAACGAGTACGCCGAGCCGGCAAGAATCCTGCGCAAAGGCAAGATTGCTGAAGTTGAGCCGCTCAGCGAAGCGGAGGTCTTCCGCATTGCCGGGTTCCCACCGCTGGAAGCCTTTCACACCTCCGGCGGCACCTCGACGCTGCCGGAAACGTTTCGCGGCCGGGTGGGTGAGTGCTTCGAAAAGACGTTGCGCTACCCCGGCCACTTGGCGATGGTGCGCGCGCTCTATGACCTGGGCTTGTTCTCCAAGGAAAAGAGACGAGTGGGGGAAGTCGAGGTCGGGCCGCGCGAGCTGATGGCCAAGCTGTTCGAGGAGCGCTTCGCCGGCATGGATCCCGACGTCACCATCATGCGCGTCGAGGCCCACGAAAAGCGTCCCGGAGGCCTGCGCGCGCTGCTTGCGGAAAAACGTCCCGCGCGGGTGCTCTGCTTCACGCTGGTGGACCATTCCGATGCGCGCACCGGCATGACTTCCATGATGCGGACCACCGCCTGGCCGGCGTCCATCATCGTGCAAATGCTGGCGTCGGGCGAGATCGCCAAGCGCGGCGCCGTGCGCCAGGAAACGGAGGTACCGGCGGAAGCTTTCTTGAGCGCCATGGCGCGCCGCGGCATCCAAATTCAGTATGAGGAACGGTGATCTTGACGAGGAAGTGTGAGCGAATTTCTTGACCGCCTGCAACCTTTGGCCCTGCTCGTCATGCGGCTGGTGCTGGCGACGGTGATGATCGCGCACGGCTCGCAGAAGGTCTTCGGCGGCATGCCGAAATTCCAGACCATAGTCTCCCACATCGGTTTCCCGGCCTGGATGGCCTACTTGTCCGCCGCAGCCGAATTCGGAGGAGGGATTCTGGTGCTGCTCGGTGTCCTGACCCGCTTGGCCGCCTTGGCCATCACCATCGACTTGCTGGTAGCGATCGTCAAGGTGCACGCCAAGGCCGGGCTGCGCGGCCCTGGCGGCTTCGAGTTTCCGCTGTCGGTGGTGGTGATTGCTTTCGCGCTGATTTTCTTTGGCGCCGGACCGATCTCGCTGGATTCGATCTTCAGCGGCCGTCCATCGTTGCCGCGCCGGCGCGGGTAATGGGAAGGAAAGTTCAGTTTCGGTTTCGAGTTTCGGGTTTCGGCGACTACGGTCCACACTAAGACTGAAACTGAGCGGTTGGTCGCGCTCGCGGGCGAGCGCGCTGCAACAGCCGCGCAAGCTGCGATGTACTTGTGAGGCAGCCCCTAGAATTCGCTCAGTTTCAGCATTGCCTTATAGAGATCGTCCGCCTGCGGCAGGATTTCGTCCTCCAGCAGCGGCTGATAGGCGACAAAGGTGTCGAGGGCAGCCACGCGGCGCACCGGCGCGTCGAGATACTCGAACAACTCCTCCGCAATCCGAGCGGCAATCTCGGCCCCGTAGCCCCAACTCCGCGTATCCTCGTGCGCGACGATCACCCGGCTGGTCTTACGCACCGACTCGGCAATCGCCTCCCAGTCGTACGGATTCAGGGTGCGCAGGTCGAGCACTTCGACCTTGAGGCCGTGCTCGCGCTCCAGCCGCTGCGCCGCCTGCAACGCCCGCGGCACTACCGCGCCGTACGTTACGACCGTTAAGTCATCGCCATGTTGCACCACGCGCGCCTTGCCGAACGGCAGCATGAAATCCGGCCCGGGATAGGGCGCCCGCCCGAAGGTCTCGCGGTACAGCCGCTTGTGCTCCAGGAACAGCACCGGATCGTCGCAGCGGATGGCGGTGCGCAGCAGGCCGGCGGCATCCAGCGCGTTCGACGGAAACACCACGCGCAGGCCGGGAATGTGCGTGAAAATGCTCTCACCGCACTGCGAATGATAGATGGAGCCGCCGGTCAGGTATCCGCCGATCGCCACCCGCACGACCAGCGGGCAGGAGAAAGCATTGTTGGAGCGCCAGCGGATCAGCGGCATCTCGTTGCGAAACTGGTGCATCGCCGGCCAGATGTAATCGAAAAACTGGATTTCGACCACGGGCTTCAGCCCGCGGGTTCCCATGCCGATAGCTCGTCCCACGATATTAGCTTCCGCCAGCGGCGAATTGAAGACGCGGTCGGAACCGAATTCGCGCTGCAGCCCGGCGGTCAGCTTGAACACCCCGCCCTTGCCCTTGATCAGCTTCTGCTGCAGGTACTGCTCGCGCGAGCAGTCCGCCACGTCTTCGCCGAACATCACGATGCGTTCATCGCGACGCATCTCGTCGCGCAAGGTGGCGTTGATCAGGTCCGCCATGGTCTTTTCGCCGGGCGATGCCTTGCCGGGTTCAACCTTGGGGAAGTGTGGCTGCGTGTGGAACGCTTCGGAGCGCGGGTCGAGGTTCGGAGAGTACACGAACACGGTCACGCTTTTCGGGTCCGGGAAAGCGGCGGCGGCGGCACGGTCGCTGGCCGCCAGCACTTCCTCCTCAACTTCCTTTTCCAGGTTGTTAATGCCTTCTTCGTCGAGGAGGCCTTCGCGCAGCAGGAACATCTGCAGCCGCGTGATCGGGTCACGCCTGGCTTCGTCCTGGCGCTCCGAGTCCGGCCGGTAGAGACGCTCGTCGTCGGAGAGGGAGTGGGAATAGGGCCGCACCACGTGGCCGTGCACGAACCCCGGCCCGTTGCCGGCGCGAACGTGGGCGACAGCTCTGGTTAAGGCGGCGCAGGTGGCGATCGCGTCGGTGCCGTCAACCTCTTCGAAATGAAAATTGGGGAAATTCGCCACCAGCCGCGAAATATTCCCGCCGGGCGTCTGCACTTCAACCGGAACCGAGATGGCGTACCCGTTGTCCTGGATCAGAAACAGCACCGGCAACGTGCGGGTGGAGGCAGTATTCATCGCCTCCCAGAACTCGCCCTCGCTGGTCGTGCCCTCGCCGGCGGAGACATACACCACCTCGTCGCCGTGAAAAACAACGTCCTTGAACTGGCGATAATCGCCCGCTACTTTCTGGACCGCATCCGGATGCCGCGTGAGATACCGTGCGGCCTCGGCACACCCCACCGCTTGCAGCAACTGCGTGCCCGTCGGCGAAGACTGGGTCACGATGTTCAGCTTCTTGCTTGCCCAGTGCGACGGCATTTGCCGCCCGCCCGAGCTGGGATCATCGGCCGCGCCCACCGCCTGCAACAACTGCTCGTAGGGCGTCATGCCCAGCGCCAGGCACAGGGTGCGGTCGCGATAGTAGGGATAGAACCAGTCGTAGCCCGGCTTCAGCGTCATCCCGGCGGCAATGCCCAAGGCTTCGTGTCCCGCGCCAGAAATCTGGAAAAAAATCTTCTGCTGCCGCTTGAGTAGAATCTCGCGATCATCCACCCGCCGCGACAGGAACATCAGCCGGTACATGCGGACGAGTTGAGGCACCGTCAGGCCTTGGTAGCTGGGTTCACTTCCGGTTTCGCACCGCGCCGGTTTGGGCTCGATTTTGCTTGTCGCCATGCTCTGTCCTCGACCCCGGGAATCTGGCACCCGCATTGTAAATCGCGGGTGCCAACAGCGGATATACTCAACCAGTGCCGGAACCCCGGCCCAGAGTTACTTCGGATAAGATGCTGAAGGTCAACCGGCAAATCCGCGGCGACGACATCCGCCTCGTCATCTTCGACCTGGACGGCACGCTGGTGGACTCACGCCTCGACCTGGCCAATTCGGTCAACGGCATGCTCCGCCATTTCGGGAGGCCGGAGTTGCCGATCGAGGTGATCGCCAGTTACATCGGCGACGGCGCGCCCATGCTGATCCGCCGCGCACTCGCCGATCCTGACGATGAAACCCTCCTGAAATCCGCGCTGGAGTTTTTCCTTACCTACTACCGCGAGCACAAGCTGGACACGACTATGGTTTACGCCGGAGTTTTTGAAGCCCTGCGTTCTATTCGCATCTGCGGCAATGGCGCCGGTATGGAGCGCCGCATGGCGGTGCTTTCCAACAAGCCGGTGAACCCTTCGCGCGCCATCGTGGAGGCGCTTGGCCTGGGCGAATTCTTCACGCAAGTCTACGGCGGCAACAGCTTCCTCACCAAGAAACCCGACCCGCTGGGCGCTCTCACCCTGGCCCGCGAGAACGCCGTCGAGCCGCGCCAAGCGCTGATTGTCGGCGACTCCGACATTGACGTGCTCACCGCCCGCAATGCCGGCATGTGGAGCTGCGGCGTGACCTACGGCTTCGCGCCGCACTCGCTGGAGCAGGCTCCGCCCGACGTCATGGCGGACTCACCGCGCGAACTGCCGCTCATTTTCAGAAACCAGCCGCCCGATCCCGATGCGCAAGCAGCAATTCCCGGGACCCCAGCCTAAGGCGGTTCTCCGATTCCGCAGTTCCGCAAACGGGTTCGCAACTCACAACTTCCCATAAAACATCATGGTCTCCTGCTCCATCCGCAACTGTCCGTCCTTCTGGTAGGCGTCAAACATATTGTCAATCGCCCCCAGCATCGGCGCAAAGTTCGGATGTCCGCGGTGCGGCATGTACGAGGCGGAAAGAACCCTGCCCGTCAGCCCGGCGCGATCGAAGATCTGTGGGTTGTCGAACACGGCTTTGCGAAAACCGGCGGCGCCGAAGAACTCCGGCAGCGAGTTCTTATTCCACAACGGTTTGACCTTGTGGTAGTCAACGCCGAAGCGCACCAGCAAATGCTCGTAGGCCACCATGAACGGCGTGGCGTCCATGCGGCGCTCGTTCCACAGCAGCACCACCCAGCCCCCCGGCTTGAGGATGCGCGTGAACTCCCGTCGCGTTTCCTTCGGATCGAACCAGTGGAACGCCTGCGCGGCGGTAACAAAGTCCACCGCGGCGGTGGGAAGCGTGGTCGCCTCGGCAGGGGCGTGCACGGCGGTAAATTTCGGGTAGGCGCGCAGCGACTCGCGCGCGGCCTGGAGCATAGACGCGTTCGGCTCGACCCCGTACACCCAATTCTCCGCATCGCAAAATAGCCGCGACAAGATGCCGGTGCCGCAGCCGACGTCGGCGATCAACGACTGCGCCGTCAGCCCGCATTCGCGCCGCAGCGTTTCCAGCACCTGCGGCGGATATCCCGGGCGGTAGCGGGCGTAGTCTTCAACGCGGTTGGAGAATCGTAGTGTCGAGTCCATAGGCGTCGCGGCGTGAAGGCTTGCGCAACCCCCCGCCGTACCCGCATTATTGCAGTTTCGCGTCTCAGTTGCAGCAGCGGGGGCAGCACGGCGGAACTTGCCATGAGGCCGAGCGCGGCGAGGCAGAAGGAGAGCCGAGGGACGTTGTGTTTAGGGAACGAACGCAAGGTCCCTCGACTCCGCTTGGCTTCGCCTCGCTTCGCTCGGGATGGCACCGCATGGGTAATCGTGGGACATTCATTCAGCGAAGGGCGAATCTGCACTCCTCCGGCGAAACTGAAACCGAAACTGAAACTCTTCATGTCCAACAACTCAAACTTCGGCTTCACTGCTGCCGAGCTGCGCAAGCTCCGCTCGCTGAAAAATCCGCACGGCATCCAGAAATTCCTCAACGACATGCCCTACCACGTCGCCACCAGTGCCTGGTCGCCGCGCCGGGTGCTGCGCGAGCGCACGTCCCACTGTCTGGAGGGGGCGATCTTCGCCGCTGCCGCGCTGCGCGTGCTCGGCTATCCGCCGCGCGTGGTGGACCTTGAGGCGGCGCAGGACACCGACCACGTCCTCGCGGTGTTCCGCCACCGCGGCCACTGGGGTGCCGTCGCCAACTCCAATTACGCCGGCTGCCGCTATCGCGAGCCGGTCTATCGCAGCCTGCGCGAGCTGGCCATCAGCTACTTCGAGGACTACTTCAACCTCCGCGGCGAGCGCACCCTGCGCACTTTCTCCCGCCCGGTGAACTTGACGCGCTTCGACGACCGCCAGTGGATGACCTCGGAAAAAGACCTGTGGTTCATCCCCGAGTACCTGCTGGAAATTCATCATTACCGCCTGCTTACCGCGGCGCAGGAGAAGAACCTGAATCGCCTCGACCGCCGCTCCTACGAGTCGGGTCTGCACGGACACCGGTGGAAATGAATAGTCAGATTGGCTTGGAGAATCGATCTTGGATGCGAACTCGACGGTTGATCTACGCCGCCGTGCCTGTGTCCTCTCCCGTGTACCGCTGCAGGCAGACGGGGCACAGCCCATGGGTGAAATTGGTGCCGGCGGTGTCGTGCAGGTAGCGCTCGACCACCACCCATTCGCCCTTTTTATTGCGGATGCGTTTGCAGCCGGCGCAGATGGGGAGCAGCGATTCCAGCCGCCGGGTGTGGTCCAGGATGTCCCGCAGGTCCCGATTCGCCGCCTCGACCTGTTCCAGGGCATTGCGCAAAGAGGCTTCGAAGTAGCTGACCATGAGCGAAGCGGCCACGAACAGGATCGTGCGCACCGCCCAGGCGATGGCGCTCTCGACCGTCTCCGGTGTGCGGTGAAAAAGATATTCAAACGACAGGACGGAGAGCGCCGCCGCAGTCAGTCCAGGCGCCACCCCGCCATACCTAGCGCTGACCGTCACCGCGCCCAGGAACACAATCGACACGGCTTCCTGCATGGTGGGGCGCAGCAGCCAGGTGATCCCGGCGGCGGCCGCCACTGAGCCCAGCACCACGGCGTAGGTGCGCAGGGACTTCATCGCACACCTCCCAGGAACTTAAGGGCACCTACAAGCATGAGGTGGAAAGCCGCTCTGCGCAAGCCTTTTGGGCCGGTGCACCTGCTTTGGTAACTCCCAAGATGGGACGGAGCGGCGCGCTTGTGACGCACGCTCCGCGACTACATATTGCGCGATGGCGTGGTTACCGTTGGTTTCTCACGGTTGGGCGAGCCTGTTGGTGCAGGTCAGGTGGACGTTTTGCCACGAATACGATCGCGTCCTCAAAGCCGCGGCTCATTAATGCGAGGCTCTCAATTCGGGTCGGTGGTCCCCCAGAGATATTCAACAATGCCATCTCACGCACGAAAGGGTCGCCGCCGGGCATCACCGATATGCGTTCGATGCGGTTGGCCATTGATTTAAGACCCTGCTTGAGGGCGGATGAGACACGAATCACAGAATTACGAACCCCTTCCTGATCCATCCAGGGGGCACTTACGACCAAGTTCCACTTCTGTGAAAGGCCTGATTCAGAAGGCACGACCATGACGAGGAAATACGGACCCTTGTCTTCCTCGATGCTCCGCAGAGCATCCCACAACCGGGTTGTAAACGTATCAGCTACCAACGTTTTGTAAGCCACGTCAACACTCCATTTGGCTTCGTTTGGATACTGTCGAGGATGTCTTTAGCCGCTTGCCTATCGTATGTCCCCGGTGGGTCGTAGCGCTGTTCAGGATCCCATTTGACGGCGATTGACCAGTTATCGAACAACTCCTTGTGCTTGGTGACCCTTATGTCAGGATCGAGAGCGGCCAAGACTTTCAACTGGTCAAGACTGTGAACTTTGTACGAACTGCCGAATCCCTCGGCTGGGTACGTCGCAATTTCCAACACTCGACCGAAGCCGAGCCAAGTCTTGCAAGTCCTTCTTGGTCGGGGCGGTTCTTTGCGGCTTCGCAATGCCAGCCATGTGATCACAGGATACGTAGCAGTCACGATCGCCGCAAGCGGCGGCCCGGTATACTAAAAATCAGGTCCTGCCATGCCCGACTTCAAGCTCGTCAGTGAATACAAGCCCCGCGGCGACCAGGAGAAGGCCATCGACTCCCTCACGCGCGGTGTTTTCGACGGCGACAAGCACCAGGTCCTGCTCGGCGTCACCGGCTCGGGCAAGACCTACACCATGGCCAAGGTCATGGAGCAGATCAACCGCCCCACGCTGGTACTGGCCCACAACAAGACCCTGGCGGCACAGCTCTACCACGAGTTCAAGAGCTTCTTCCCGCACAATGCGGTCGAGTACTTTGTATCGTATTACGATTATTATCAGCCGGAAGCCTACATTCCCGCCGGCGACGTTTACATCGAGAAAGAGGCCACCATCAACGAGGAGCTCGACAAGCTCCGGCTCTCCGCCACCAAGTCGCTGTTCGAGCGCCGCGACTGCATCATCGTCGCCTCGGTGAGCTGCATCTACGGCCTAGGCTCGCCGGAGGCCTACTACGGCATGCTGCTGTTCCTCGAGAAGGGGCAAAAGATCAAGCGCGGAGACATTCTGCGCAAGCTGGTCGAGATCCTCTACGAGCGCAACGACAGCGACTTCCGCCGCGGCACCTTCCGCGTGCGCGGCGACGTAATCGAAATCTTCCCCACCTACGACGACAACGCCTACCGGATCGAACTCTGGGGCGACCAGGTCGAGTCGCTCAGCCAAATTGATCCGCTCTTCGGCACGGTCAAGCAGAAATACGCGCGCCTCCCGATCTACCCCAAGACGCACTACGTCATGAAGGCGGAAACCAAGAGCGCAGCGGTCGATTCCATCCTCCAGGAACTGGCGTGGTGGGAGGCGGAACTGGAAAAGCAGGGACGGCTGGTGGAATCGCAGCGCGTCCACCAGCGCACCCGCTTCGACGTCGAGATGATGAAGGAAGTCGGCTATTGCCACGGCATCGAGAATTATTCCCGCCACTTCACCGGCCGCCTGCCGGGCGAGCCGCCGCCGACGCTGCTCGATTACGTCGCGCGCGATTTCCTGCTCTTCATCGACGAGTCGCACCAGACCATCCCGCAGCTTCACGGCATGTGGCACGGCGACCGCTCGCGCAAGGAAACCCTTATCGAGTACGGCTTCCGCCTGCCCTCCGCGCTCGACAATCGCCCACTCACCTTCGAGGAATTCGAGCACCGCGTCAACCAACTCGTCTACGTCTCGGCCACGCCCGGCCCTTACGAACTGACCAAGTCCGCCGGCGTGGTCGTCGAGCAGATCATCCGTCCTACCGGACTGATTGATCCGGAAGTCGAAGTCCGCCCCGTCAAGGGCCAGATTGACGACCTGCTGCACGAAATCCGCGGGCGCGTGGAAAAAAGTGAACGTGTGCTGGTGACCACGCTCACCAAGCGCATGGCAGAAGATTTGGCGGAGTACTACAGCGAGGTCGGCGTGCGCTGCCGCTATATGCACTCCGAGATCGAGACCCTGGAACGGGTGAAAATCTTGCGCGACCTGCGCAAGGGCGAATTCGACGTCCTCATCGGCATCAACCTGTTGCGCGAAGGCCTCGACCTGCCCGAAGTCTCACTCGTGGCCATTCTCGACGCCGACAAGGAAGGGTTCCTGCGCTCCGCCGGCTCGCTCATCCAGACCATGGGACGTTGCGCCCGCAACCTGCACGGCCGCGCCGTTCTTTATGCCGATCGCATGACCGACTCGATGAAGAAGGCGATTGACGAAACCACGCGCCGCCGCGCCATCCAGAGCGCCTACAACGAAGAACACGGGATCACGCCCGAGTCCATCGTGCGCCCGCTGGAGATGTCACTGGCGCACATCGTCGAAGCCGATTACGTGGACGTTACCGAGCAGGCCGAGGGCATTCCGGAATTCAAGTCGCAGGAGGAGTTGGACGCTTACATTGCCAAGCTGGAGGTGGAAATGCGCGAGGCCGCCAAGCGCTTCGAATTCGAACAAGCCGCCAAGCTGCGCGACACCATCCGCGACTTGCGTACGCAAGAATTCCTCTTCGCCTGAGCGGGCCTAACGACAGACGGCGCGAAAGATGGATCGAGACTCGCCGGACGTCACGGAAACAGTTGAATGCCTCGTCCGCCGACCGCCGCCGATACCGCCTCGTCGGTCTCCGGCTTCACCACCGTCGGGACGGCGGCAGGACGCGGCGGCGCGACCAGCTGGGTGAGTTGCTCGCCCGAGCGTGCCAACTGCGCGACCAGGCTTGCGCTCTGCCGGCCGATCCCCGAATTCTGTCGCACCTCGGCCGCGATTTCCTGCACCGCGTTGGCCACACGCTGCGTCCCCGATGCCTGCTCGTGCGAGGCCGCCGCAATTGCCTCCGCGAATTCCGAGGTCTGCCGCAGCACCGTGGCGATCCCGGCAAACGCGCTGTTGGCCTGCTCGGTCAGCTTCGACCCCGTCTCCGCTACGCGGTTTCCCTGCTCCATGACACCCACCGCTTCGTTGCTTTCCGCCTGGATCGACTTCAGCAAGCTCACGATGTCGCGCGTCGCCGAACGGGAGTGGTCCGACAGCTTCTTGAGTTCCGTCGAGAGCACGTCCACCGTCTGTCCGGCCGGCCCGCCGCGCGACGATTCCACCACCGCGCTCAGCGCCAGCAGGTTGGTTTCGTGGATCAGGTTGATAATGTCGTAGATTTCCAGCGAGCGATCTCCCAGCGATTTGATCTTCGCCGCCGTTGCCTGCATCGAGGACCTAATGCGCTGCATGCCGTCGGCGGTGTCGCGCACCGCACGGCTGCCCTGATCGGACAATTCGAGCGCGTTGCGCGCCGCCTCGGTCGCCGCGTTGGCATGCATTGCGACCTGCTGTGTACTGCCGGCCAGGTCCGCGACGGCCGCGGTGGCATCCATGGTCGCCTGCTCCTGCCGCTCCTCGCCGTTCACCATTTCGCCGGCCGCATCCAGCGCCTGGTTGGCCGCCGACGCGATCTCGGCACTGGCGGCGCGCACCCGCTCCATCCGCCGCGCATAATTGTCAGCCAGCGCATTGAAAGCCTCAATGACTGGCGTCAGCACGGGATGCGCTATCTGCGCCCGTGCCGTCAACTCCCCGCGCGCCACCTGCGTAACCACTTGCTCCAACTGCGCGACGTCCGCCCTCAGCGACTCCTCTGCCGCTTTGATCGCCGCCAACTGCGCCAGCAGCTCCGCGGCGCGGTTCCAACTTTCCGCGATCAAGCCGAAGTCGTCCGGCGTCACGCTGGCGCGCACCTCATAGTCGGCCGCCATCAGCTTCTCGGAAAATTCCACCAGGTCGCGTGTCGGCTTCACCACGTGGCTGCCCAGTTGCAGCAGCAGCACAATGCTGGCCAGCATCACCAGGAAGGCGGCGCCCAGGAACTCAAAGCCGGCGATCTTCGGCAGTGCACCAAAATCCAGCAGCGACAGCCCTCCCGACCTGGCTCCGGCGGCGTAAGCCAGCGCGAGCACGACAATGAGAACGACTGCGTTAAAACCAACTAGCGACCACACGCGATTCTTGACTCGGTCCTTCACAGAATTCTCCGGAACTTGATTTCAGAAAAAACGACGACGGCTGGTGGATGGTCTCCAGCCGTACTGTACTCAAGAATCGTCACCGCGAGAACCGGAATTTAGGACATGCACCTCAACGTGCAGTGGCCAGTCGTGGGGGCGGGGCCTTCATCTCAGAGTGAGACTTGGCGGCGAACTTGATTTCTGACTCCATCGTACTGAACCGCTGCACAATATCGTGGATGCGCAGCGCCATGGTGTGGATAGTGGCAACCTGATCGCGCACCTCGGCGGTAAAGGCACCCGGCTCCAGCAGCATGAGCTCGGCATTTCCCAGGACCGAGGTCAGCGCATTGTTCAGGCTGTGCCGCATGTCCAGCATGTACTGCCCCAGCATAGCATGGGGCTCGGCTTGCGCCAGCGCCTGCTCGGCCCGGCGCGCGCGCGCGTTGGCATCCAGGCGGCGCAAAGTCTCGGCCGCCAGCGCTACCAGCACGTCTACCCAGCCGTGGTGGTCGCGCACCAGCATGAAACGCGAGTAATCGCTGCGCAGCTTTTGCAGTTCGAGAGAATCGGGAACCAGGTATACGACCGGTTTGACGGACTCGTCCAGGCACTTGAACAGCGGCGCGACCACCTGCCGCACGCCGGCGATCAGCACCATATCGCAGGCCGCCACCAGCAAATCGCTCCAGGCGGGAGTCGACATCAGCAGGAAAGCGGGTACGCTGCGTTCCGTCTGCCAGCGCGCCATAATGGTGGGCGCGAACTCCGGTTCATCCGAGACGATTAACACCGAGGGTTGCGACACGTTGCAGCTCCAGGGGCGCTGGGTTGCGGCCCGTCTGCCATAGTGCACGGATTGCGCCAAACCTGCACTCGACTTAAGTTGTTGAAGCGACGAGAGTACTGCCATAACCGTGGAGGATATTCTCCGTCTCAGGATGAAACCCGGTCTCAAAAACCAGCGTGTCCGCAGGAGATCGCTGGGAGCGCAACGAACAATTGTGCCAGTCTTCGCCTGCTGGCCCGGCAACGACGTGACCGGAAGGTTCGTAGACCGCCCAACTGGTGTCGGGTCGCTTCCGGTTTCGCTGCTTAACCGGAACTCCAGACACCACCTACTACCCATGTAGTGCTGAAGTGGGTGGTACGATCCTGCTCGGCATCGCCATCGAATTGGTGAGATAGGTCGAAGAACTCGACATCTTGGCGGCCGTCGTGCGCAGTCTTTGACCTGCGAGGTCATGGCCCAGCGTCACTTGGTGGAGCAAGTGCTGTCATGCCAACGTCTACGACCGGAAGGGTCGGAATACAGCCGATTCTTACCCTTAATGCTCCTTTCGCATGGGTCGAGCAGTCGGGCCAGGCATTACATCTCGCGTTCCACCTTACCGGAGGCCACAATTGCGTAAAACTCCCCTCGCCTGCGCTTTCATCCTGGTGCTGTTTTCCTTCACAATCTCATCGCTCGCACAAGTCACGGCCTCCGGATCAGCATCCGAGCAGGCCCAGATGCCGCGCCTGGTACGCTTCAGCGGCTCCATACCACACGACGGCACTGTCGGCATCACCTTTGCACTGTACAAGGACGCAACCGGCGGCACGCCGCTATGGCAGGAAGTACAGAACGTCACGCCCGATGCCAACGGCAGCTACAGCGTTTTATTGGGCGCCAATTCCAAGGACGGCGTGCCGACGGAGCTGTTCACGACGAACGAAGCGCGCTGGCTCGGCGTGCAGGTGGAGCAGGAAGCCGAGCAGCCGCGCGTGTTGCTCGTCTCAGTTCCCTACGCGCTCAAGTCCGGTGATGCCGAGACCGTGGGCGGACACCCGCTGAGCGACTTCGTCATGACCGCGGCCGCCGATGCTTCCAGCGGCGCCAGTGGCAGCACGGCAAGTTCGACCACCGGCGGCTCAACGACGACTAGCGGCGGTTCAAGCACAACCAAAAAGAGCGCCAGCGCGCCCGCCGGCACCTCGGCCCCGGTCACCACCGCTGGCGGCACGCAGAATTTCCTCGCCAAATTCGACGTCACCGGCACCAACTTGGTGAACTCGCTGCTGTTCGACAACGGCTTCGTGGGCGTCAACAACAGCAATCCGGCTTTACACCTTGGACGTGGGCGGCATCGTCAATGCGCCGTACGTGTTCGTGCAGGGCCCCTCGCCGCGTCTGCGCCTCATCGACACCACGCTGCCTAACAGCTTCTGGGAGCTGCAACAGTCCGCCTATGCAGCGGATAATTTTGGATTTCTGCGCTACGAAAACAACATTGCGGTACCCAGCAAATCGTTCCTGGTAGCGGCCAACGGCAACATCGGCATCGGCACCATCAATCCCGGGTTCAAGCTTGATGTGGCCGGGATGGTGAACACCAGTACGCTGCTGGTCAACAGCGACTCGCCGCGCATACGTTTGATCGACACCACGCTACCCAACAGCTTCTGGGAGTTGCAGCAATCGGCGTTTTTCCCCGACAACTTTGGTTTTCTGCGCTACGAAAGCAACAGCGCCGTGGCCGCCAAGTCGTTCTTCATCGCGCCGACCGGCAACGTCGGCGTCGGCGTCGCTGCTCCCGCGAACAAACTGAGTGTGGCCGGCGTGGTGGAAAGCACCACTGGAGGCTTCAAATTCCCCGACGGCACCACGCAGAGCTCTGCCGCGGTCACCAACATTGGAACCATCACAGGGGTTACCGCGGGAACGGGTTTGGCGGGCGGCGGCACCAGTGGCAACGTCAGCCTGAGCGCCGACTTCAGTTCCGTGCAGAAGCGTGTCACGGGGACCTGCGCATCGGGCACGGCGATGGCATTGATCGGCATCGACGGCACGGTGGGTTGCAACAGCGTCGGCGGCGGGGGAGGAGGAGGATTGACACTCCCTTTCACCGGGACTGGCGCGGACACCCCGCCTACGGTCCAAGGCGTATTCAAGGTAACCGACACCGCCAACGGTCCGACCAACACGGGCGGCGGTCCGCCCGACCCAAACACCGTACCGGGAGCCGTCGTCGGGGTGGGTACGGGAACGGGAATCACCGCCGGCGTGATCGGCAAGACGGCCAGTGCCGACGGCATAGGGGTGGTAGCTATTAGTACCTCAGCGGTGGGCCACGAGGTTCCGGTGATGTTGTCCTGGAGCCAGGCGACCTCGGGAAAGGTCAGTCTGTTTAACGGCATGGCGTCCAGCCCCGACGCCGGCGGCATCGAGCTTGACTTTGCGGTCACGCCTTCGAGAAACATCATCCAAGCCGACGTGGGTCCAAACGGCAACTCGACGACCGTCTTCCAGGTGAACGGCAGCGGCAATGTCCAGGGCAACGACTTCAACGCCAACGGCAGCATCAACGCCAACGGCCCCAACAGCAGTGTCAACGGCAGCACCCTCAACGGCGGGACTATCAACGGCGGGACTATCAACGCTACCAACATCACCGCCAGCGGCAGTTTCAACGGCCCTAACGTCAACGTCGGCAACATCAGCGCCACGGGCGCTATCAACGCCAATGGCGGCATCGTCACCAACTCGATCGCGAACTTTGGCCCCTGTAATCCATGCACCATCACCGTAACTACAGGTAACCTCCAGTTGGACGGGGGCTTGAGCATGCCTAGCGGCGTGCTGACCGCCGGCAGCGCGAACATTAACGGCACCTTGTTTGCCCAAAACCTGAGCGTCAGCGGAACCAAGAACTTCAAGATTGATCACCCGCTCGACCCGGCAAACAAATACCTCTATCACGCCTCCATCGAAAGCTCTGAAGTGATGAATCTCTATACCGGGACTGCCGTGTTAGACAAGCATGGCGAAGCCTGGGTAACGCTGGCGGAGTGGTTTGAGGCGCTCAACCGCGATTTTCGCTATCAACTTACATCGATCGGGCGATTCATGCCGGTTTACATTGCGAAGGAAATCACCGGCAATCGTTTCAAAATTGCTGGTGGGAAACCGGGTGCGAAAGTGTCCTGGCAGGTGACCGGCATCCGCCATGATGCTTACGCCGAAGCCCATCGCATGGAGGTCGAAGTAGAGAAGGTGGGGCGCGAGCGCGGCAAGTACCTATACCCGGAGGAGTTCGGCCAACCGGAATCGCTCAGCGCGAAAGGGGCAAGAGAGGCTGCCAAGCCTGCAGCAGAGCGGTAACGAGCGAGTTTGAATTGGAGCCCGCGTCCAGGAAACCAGTATGGACGCGGCAGACCCACATCTGCCAAAACCGGGCAGATGTGGGGCGCCATCGCGGGACTGAAGACACACATCTGGGACGCCAGTCGATCAATCAGGGGTAATCCGCTCGGCTGTAAGGTGACCTGCGGCCTCGAAAACCAGATCCTTGGAAGGGTCAAAGACCTGAAACTTGAAGGAGCCGTGATAGCTGTCGCCGCCCGCATCAAGAGTGACAGTTTCGGTGATGAGGCCGGTCCCGACCAAATTGGCGCCAGGGTCGAAGCTCCAGAAAGGGTCCTTGAGTTTGTAGGTCCTCGGCCCCGTTTTCCGAAAGACCCCGAGACACACCGTGCCGGCTCCGTTCGCGGGTTGCGGAGGCGCGGTATCGTTGAGGATTTCTGTTCCGTCGCTGAGCCACATGTCGAAACCCTCATCAAAGGGCTTTCCGTCAGATACAAAGAGGACATGCCACAAGCCCACGATCGAAGCCAGCCTGACTTCGCCCATGGTCGCTCCGTTTTTTGTCACTGAGTTTTCCGGCGCCTGCCAAGTTGGCATGACTCGAACCCCTGCTTGCCCAGGCCGGGAGTCACAGGAGGCCCCGGCAGCGGAGGAGAAAATTACGCAGCAGGCCAGAACTGCAGGCGCGACACGGACGAGACCTTTGCTCTTGTCGGCGAGAGTATGCAGGTGCTGATTCAGGTGGGTGGCCCAGGTTGTGAACCGTGTTTGCATGTTAGCTTCTCCTTAATTCTCTAGGTCGTCTCCGCAGCGGAGCCGTGACGGCAGGACTTTGGCTGCGAACGTTGCATCATTCAGCCAAGCCGGGCTCGCCCGTCAATGGTGCGGGTCTGACCTCGCTCTGGAACAAGTCTCACGAGCTAAGTGCCTGGTGCTGCGGCCCTTCTGCGAAGAGGAGCAACACGTCGATTAAATGGTGATGAACTCTCGGCCCAATAATGGGGGTGCGACCATGGCACAGCCGCATCCAGAGTCCGGAAATGTAGTGCGATTCGGCCCATTTGAACTGGACTTGGACACCGGCGAGTTGCTTAAAGAGGGTGCGCGAATCAGGCTCCAGGACCAGCCCTTCCAGATTCTCTGCATCCTGCTGGAAAAGCCCGGCCGAGTGGTAACCAGGGAGGAGTTGAAGAGCCGGGTCTGGCCCGCCGACACGTTCGTGGAATTCGACCAGGGTGTGTACAGCGCCATCCGGCGCTTGCGGGACGCACTGTGCGACTCGGCGGAGTCTCCGCGTTATGTCGAGACCCTGGCGCGGCGGGGGTATCGCTTCGTTGCGCCAGTGGACGCAGGAAAGATTCCCCCAAGCCCCTCCGCAGAACCCACCCTTGCTATTCCGGCCCCACTGCCTCGCCCTGGGTCTTGGAACGCGCTCCCATGGGTCTTGCTCATATCGTTGTTTGGTATCGGGCTTTGCTGGTTTGCCTGGCGACATTTCAAAGCCAGGCCGACTGCCGACCCCCATACTCCCCGGATAAGGGCGTTGGTGGTGCTGCCCCTGGAGAATCCTTCGCATGATCCCGAGCAAGGCTACTTCGCCGATGGAATGTCCGACGAGTTGGTCACACAACAGGGGCAAATCAGCGCCGTCAAGGTCATGTCGCGAACCTCGGCCATACATTACAAAGGAACGCACAAGACGCTTCCCGAAATCAGTCGGGAGCTCCACGTCGACACCGTGGTCGAAGGTTCGGTGCAACGTTCCGGCAATCGGGTGCGGATCAACGTCCAACTGATCGACGCCGCCAGCGACCAGCACATTTGGGCCAGCAGCTATGAACGCGACCTGAGCGACACATTGGTTTTGCAGGCGGAGGTGGCCCAGGCTATCGTCGGAGAGATAGCTGCCCGGCTCACTCCGCGGGAACAGAGTCGGCTGGCGACAGCCGGAACGGTTGATCCACAGGCCCAGGACGATTACCTGCTGGGGCGTTTCTACTGGAACACGGGGACGGAAGAGGGCTTACAGACAGCAATTCGACATTTCAAGCGAGCAATCGCCAAGGACCCGCGCTACGCTCGCGCCTACGCCGGACTGGCCGACGCCTATCGCGACCTGGGAGATCCGTACCGTGGACGTCATCGCGCAATCGAAACCTTGCCCCAGGCCAAGGCAATGGCGAAGAAAGCATTGGAACTGGATCCCTCTCTGGGAGAAGCTCATAGTGCTCTGGCCGGCATCGTCAATTTGTTGGACTGGGATTGGGCGGCAGCCGAGAAGCACTACCGGCTGGGCCTGCAACTGAGTCCCAGCTATGCCAAGGGCCACATGGACTACGGCCTTTATCTGGCGGCGCTGAGGCGAAACGACGAGGCCCGCACCCAGATAGAGGAGGCGATCGAACTGGATCCCTTGCGGGCCGACTACCGAAATGCACTGGCCGTGCTGGCACTGATGTCAAGGCAGTACGACCGTGCCATTGAGCAATATCGAGGGTTAGGCGCCAGAGGATTTAGCATCGGCCTAGCTTGGTCCTACATGATGAAGCAAATGTACCCGGAAGCGATTGCCGTGTTAGAGAACAAGATAAGACAAGTCGGCCCGGACCCAAATCTGCTGTCGTTTCTGGCGGAGGCCTACGGTGGTGCCGGGAGGAGAGACGAAGCGGAAAGAACAATCCATGATGCTGGCGAAGGCCCGGCTTCACTATGTGAATCCCACCCATATTGCCGGCGCGTATATCGGGCTCGGCGACAAGAACCAGGTGCTCAGTTGGCTGGAACGTGGGTTTGAGGAGCGTGACGAAGAGATGGTTTGGATGAAGGTGGCCCCTGACTTGGATTTTGTCCGGTTTGAGCCTCGCTTTCAGGCCCTGCTGCGGCGCATGAACCTTGCCCCGTAGCGCCCTCGGCCACATTTGCCAAAACCGGGCAGATGTGGGGCACCATCGCACCGCAGCATGAAGGCCGCGCACCCAAGGCCAGCCCACACTAGTTGTTTTGCGCGGCGCTGACTGCCGTGGAGTCAACACTCTCGCCGGCTTCGATATGATAGCGCTTGAGCTTGCGATACAAGGTGGCGCGGCTGATGCCCAGCATCTTTCCGGCGCGGGCTTTGTCGCCTCCGACCTGCTGGAAGACGCGCTGGATGGTCTGGCGCTCGATGTCCTCGAGGTCAGTGGAGCCCGGCCCGATGGCGGGCGCGCCCGGCGCCGGCGCTTCCGCGGGCACGGGAACGGTGGAGCCGGCAGCGCGGATGGAGGCGGGCAAGTCCTGCAGGTCAATCGTCTTGCGATTGCCGAGGGCAATGGCGCGCTCGACGCAGTTCTCCAATTCGCGGACGTTGCCCGGCCAGTCGTATTGGAACAGGCAATTCATCGCGGGCGGCGTAACCAGCACGTTTTCGTCGGGAGCGTAGCGCGCCAGGAACGAGCGCACCAACGGCACCATGTCGGAACGGCGCTCGCGCAGCGGGGGCACGTGAACGGTCACGACGTTGAGCCGGAAATAGAGGTCCTTGCGGAAGGTGCCGGCGCGATAGGAGGATTCGAGATCGCGGTTGGTGGCGGCAATGACGCGCACGTCCACCTTGACTTTGTCGTTGCTGCCGACGGGACGAACCTCTTTTTCCTGCAGGACGCGCAGCAGCTTGGCCTGCATGTCGAGGGGCAGCTCGCCGATTTCGTCGAGAAAAATGGTGCCCGTGTTGGCCGCCTGGAAGAGACCCTGTTTGGTCTTGAGGGCACCGGTGAAGGCACCTTTTTCGTAGCCGAAGAGCTCGCTCTCGATCAGGGTCGGGACCAGGGAGCCACAGTCCACGGCGACGAAGGGCCGCTTCTGGAAGGAGCCGCGAAAATGGATGGCGCGCGCGACCAGCTCTTTTCCGGTACCGCTTTCGCCGGTGATGAGCACCGGAGTGCGCGTGTCCTTGAGGCGGGAAATCATGCGCAGCACGTCCTGGATCTTGGCGGAGGAACCGTCAATGACGTTGAGCTCCTGCTGGTTGCTGACGCGGTCGCGCAGGTACTCGTTTTCGGCGACGAGGCGCACCTTTTCCTTCATGCGCTGCAGGACGAGCTTCAACTGGCCGGCGCCAAAGGGCTTGGTGATGTAGTCGTAGGCGCCGATCTTCATGGCTTCGACCGCCGACTCAATCGAGCCGTGGCCGGTGATGATGGCGGCTTCGGTGCGGGGCAGCAGAGACTTGACTTGGCGGAGCAGGTCGTCGCCGCTCATGGCGCCGAGCTGGCGGTCAAGCAGCACGATATCGGGCGACTCGGTCTCCAGGTAGGCGAGCGCGGCTTCGGCGCTTTCCGCTTCGGCACACTCGAAGCCAAGCGAGGCGCCGATGGTCATGCAGAGCTTGCGGATGCTCTGCTCGTCATCGACGATCAGGAAGCGAACGCGAGGCTCATCGTTCATTTCGGGCCCCCAAAGACTTTCTCGACGACAGCAATGAGTTGCTGGACGCGAAATGGCTTTTCGACACAGGGCGCGCCGGTGCGGCGCAGAGTAGCGGCGGTCTCCTCGTTGACGATGTCGCCGGTGATGAAGATGACGCGCGAGCCCAGTTCCGGGCGGTTGGAGGCGATCCAGTCGTGCACGTCGGCGCCGTCCACGCCGCCCGGGGTACGCATGTCGGAGACGACGCCGAGAAATCGTCCGTGGGCCAGCATGGCAAGGGCGTCGGCGCCGGAAGCGACGGGAACGACGTCGTATCCGGCGCGCTCCAGGGCGGCCTTGACGAAAGAGAGCACCGCGGGCTCGTCCTCGATCACCAGCACCGGATATTTGCCGCTGGGGCTCATGGCAAGGCTCGCGCGGCGGCCGGGTTGGGGGCCTCCGCGGTGATGGGCAAGCGGACGGTGAAGGTGGCGCCGGTCGCATCGCTGTTGTTCCAGCACAAGACTTCGCCGCCGTGCTCGCGCACAATGCCGTAGCAGATGCTCAGGCCCAGGCCCGTTCCCTTGCCCACGTCCTTGGTGGTGAAGAAGGGATCGAAGATGCGGTCGGGAAAGGAAATGCCGTTGCCGTTGTCGCGGAATACGACTTCGGCGAAGCCGGCGGCGGCGTTCGTGGAGATCTCAATGCGCCCCGGGCCTCCGGTTTCGCGCACGGCGTCGTAGGCATTGTTCAAAATGTTGAGGAAGACCTGCTGCAACTGGTGCGGATCGCCGATGATGTCGGGCACGCGCTCGTTGAGCCGCTCCACGATCTCGACGCCGTGGCTGGCGAAGTCGTAGGAGCGCAGGGCCAGGGTGCGGCGCACGATGGTGTTCAACTGCACTGATTCGCGCTGCGGCGGCATCTGGCGGGCGAAGCTGAGCAGATTTTGAACGATCTGCTTGGTGCGCTGCGCTTCCTGGAGAATGACCTTGAGGTCTTCCTTGGCGGCGGGCGGCATTTCCGGACGCTCCAGCAGCAGGTCGGTGAAACCGAGCACCGCGGTGAGGGGATTGTTGACCTCGTGGGCGACGCCGGAGACGAGTTGCCCGACGGCTGCCATCTTCTCGGTGTGCATGAGCTTGGCTTGCAGCATGGCGGCGTCGGTGATGTCGGTCATCACCACCACGATGCTGTTGACGTTGCCGGGCTCATCGCGCATGGGGCTGAGATTGATGGAGAACTGCCCGCCGCGACCCTGACCGAGCAGCACCGGCAACTCGAGATTGTCAATCTGGCGTCCAGCGAGGGTCTCCGACAAGGCCGTGGACAGGGCCTCGCGCCGTCCCGGGGGGACCAGTTCCACCAGCTTGCGCCCGAGCAAATCCTCCTGCGTGTAGCCGCCGGCTTCGAAGCAGCGGCGGTTGGCGTAGCTGATCAGCCCGGCGGTGTCCACCACCAGGATCATGCTCTGGGTGTTGTTGAGGATCTTGTTGTTGAAGTCGCGCTGGCGCTGCAATTCGGCCTGGAAATTTTTCACCTCGGTGATGTCCAGCATCAGGCCGCGGTACTGCACCACGTTGCCGTGGCTATCCCGGACGGCAAAGGCGTTCTGCAGGCTGTGGATGATGGAGCCATCCTTGCGCCGGAGCAGTTCCTCGTAGTTGCGCACCACGCCCTTGGAGTTGATCTCCTGCTGGAAGTGATTGCGCTGTTCGGAGGAGACATGGAGCTGGCTGTGAATGTCCACCTGCAGCAGTTCTTGGCGGCTGCCGTAGCCGAGCATGCGAACGAGGGCGTCGTTGACTTCGATGAAGCGGCCCTCGGGGGTGGAGAAGAACAGGCCCTCCTGGATAGTGTCGAAGAGCTCGCGATAGCGGCGCTCGGCCTCGCGGCGGTCGGTGATGTCCTTGAGCACGTGGATGGTCTGCAAGCCCTCGTTGGAGGCGCCGTGAATCCGCGAAGTGGAAACGAGGTAGGTGCGGTCGAGCACGGGATGGATGTATTCGTCGGCGCCATCGGGACGAACGCGGCAGAAAGGACAGGCCTGCGTGCTTTGGTCGGCGGCCATGGCGACGAGGGCGCGCACGCTGACGCCGATCAGCTCCGAGGGGCGCACACCGATCAAGTCGGCCAGGGAGCGATTGACGCGCAGCACGCGGTAGGACTCGTCGTGAACCACGATGAGGTCGGTGATGGCATCGAAAATCTCCATCCAGTGGCGGTTGGCTTGGTCCATGCGGGTGAACCAGCGCGCGTTTTCCAGCGCCACGGCGGCGTGCGCCACCAGAGCCTGGAGGAGATTGCGGTCGTCGTGCACCAGCGGCGCGCCGCAATCAATCAGGCAAAGCAGCCCCATGAACGCGCCGTCGCCGCCGGCGAGGCGGGCCAGAGCGAGATCTCTCCAGCCCAGAGTCGCGGCCAACGACTCGCCGAGGAGCTCGGCGGCGACTCCAGAGATAATGGGATCGAGGTGCTGGGCGGCGAGATCGGAGAAGGCGACATCGAGGCGGTGGTAGATAGCGGAGTCGTGGTGCGCACCCGGATCGTAAACCACCGCGGTATCGAGATGCTTGCCCTGGACCAGCGCCAGCGCAGCCGCGCGCGCCTTCAGGATGCTGGCGGCACGAACCGTGAAGCCTTCCATGAACTGGGGCAGGCGCACGGTGGAGTTCAGCTCCAGCGCGGCGGACATCAGGTTCTCGGAGCGGCGGCGATGCTGATCGGCGGCGTACAGGTTGGCGGTCGCCTCGAGCACGACGGCGGCTTCCGCCGCCAGCGTGGCAGCGCGCAGCAGGTCGTCGGGATTGACGTTGCCGCCGTCGGCACGCTCCAGCAGGCCAACAATCCCCAACGGCTGCCGGTTGGAACCGAGCAAGGGAATCACCAAGCATTGGCGCCCATGCAGCGCGCTAAACGGCTCGGGGCAACCCTCCGCCCACTGGCCAACGTCGGTGGTCCAGAAAGGCTCGTCGCTGGTGAGGGCGCGGCGTTCCAGCAGGTCCGGCAGCTTGGCCCGGGCCGGACGCGGCTGGCCGTGTTCGGCAATCCAGCGGATCTCGTAGCTGCCAGTTTCGGCGAGCGCGATAAAGGCGCGGTGGAAATGCAGGAATTCAGCGGCGCGAACGACGAAATTTTCCAGGTATTCGTCGAACATCTCGGCGCGCCGGCGCTGCAATGCGCTGTTGCCCTCCGCGGAAGCAGAGGTCACCACAACCGGCTTTTCTCCAGTGGCCATGAACAGATTTATTGCAGCGTACCTGAGAGAGAATCACGTAATCTCAATTTGAGTCAAGATAAATGCGCGCTGGTTACTAACTAGCCAACCAGGTCTGGTGCGGAGAAAATCTCAGAGTGAGAGCTGGTGGGGATGGGGCGGTGTCGAAGTTGAGACAGCGGCGCGCGCCGGGGGGTGAATCCGAGTTACGCTCCTGAGCTCATGGGAGAGAATATTTCCCCTGCTTTCAACTACTTACACGAGCATTCTTCTATCGGGATGAGGCTTGGGCAGGGCTGGCAGCCACCGTGCATTCATGATGCCGGATTTTTCCCAGGAGACAGCCATGCTCGGGATCCGGAAAACGGGTTGGCTCAGGTTGGCTGTGCTGGGCGCGAGCTTGCTCCCGTCGTTCGCCGGGTGGTCGGGAACGGACCGCAAGGCGGTCAACAAGGTAAAGCCCGCTTATCCCCAACTTGCGCGGCAGATGCAGGTCAGCGGAACGGTCAAAATCGACGTGGTGATCGCGGCCAACGGCAGCGTGAAAAGCCTGAAGCCTTTAGGAGGTCACCCGCTGTTGATTCAGGCGGCGAGCGAAGCGCTGCGCAAGTGGCGTTATGCGCCCGGGCCGGAGACGACAACGATTGTGGAGTTCAAGGTTCGTCCTGGCGGGTAACGGCCCGCGACTGCCAAGGAGCAGCCCATGACGATCAGCAAGAAGCTGTACCTGAATTTCGGGGCAATCCTGGCGCTGCTGCTGCTGCTGTTCATCGTCAACATGACCGTGGTGCAGCGCGAGCACAGCGCGCGCGACGCCGCTTCACGCGCCCTGCAACTGGCGCAGGAAGGTGAATCGGTACGCTTCCAGATGATGCAGAACCGGCTGTACCTGCGTAATTATCTGCTCAGCGGCGACTTGCGTGAAGTGGACAAGATGGATGAGGGCATCGCGCGGCTACATAGCGTAGTGAAGACCCTGCAATCCAAGGTGAACTCCGAGGGCCACCGCGCCGCGCTGCAAAGCCTGGACGTGGCCGAGCGGCAGTGGGAGTCCGGATTCGCGCGTCCGCTGGTGGACAAGCGCAAGCAGGTGGACTCGGGCGCGACCACGGTCGGCGAACTCGAGATTTATTACCTGCAACTCAATCCCGCGCTGTGGATGAAGACCTCCACCGCTTCTCTGGATGAAGGCGAAGCCGCCAACGCCAAGCTGCTGGAGGCGGAGCGCAAGAAAGACGAGGCCGCGACCAAGGCCACCACGATCATCAGCATCATGGGGACTCTGCTGGCCATCCTGCTGGGCGTTTTTATCTCCTATAAAACCGCGAAGTCGATCACCGATCCGCTGGGGCAGTTGATCGGCATGGCGCGCGATATCGGCGATTCCGGCGATCTCGACCACGAAGTGGACAGCAAGCGCGAGGACGAAGTCGGCGACCTGGCGCGCACCTTCAGTTCCATGGTTAGGTATTTGCGCGAGATGGCGGCGGTTTCCGAGTCGATCGCCGGCGGCGACCTGGCGGTGGAAGTGCGCCCGCGATCGACGCACGACACGCTGGGCAACGCTTTCGCGAAGATGATCGAAGGATTGCGCGCGCTAGTGAGCAGCGTGCGCGACAGTGCGGCGCAAGTGGCCAGCGGGTCGAACCAGGTGGCGGGCGCCTCGGACGAGTCGGCCAAGATCAGCCTGAATGCGGCTTCGGCGATTGACGAAGTCACCAGCACCATGCACGAGATGACGATCAACGTGCAGAACATGGTGAAGAACACGCAAGTGCAGGCCTCGAGCGTGAGCGAGACATCGGCCTCGATCGATCAGATGGTGACTTCGATTCAGCGGGTGGCCGAGACCGCAAAAGTGCTGCTCGACATCAGCCAGCGCTCGCGGGAAGAGGTGCAGAACGGGATCAGCACGATGGAAAAAGCCACCGACGGCCTGACGCGGATCAACCGGTCCATCTCCTCCGCGGGCGAGATCATCGGGGCGCTCGGGCAACGCGCCGACGACATCGGCAAGATCGTGGAGGTGATTGACGACCTGGCGGAACAGACCAACCTGCTGGCACTGAACGCGGCCATTGAAGCAGCGCGCGCCGGCGAACACGGGCTGGGCTTTGCCGTGGTCGCCGACGAAGTACGCAAGCTGGCGGAAAGGTCGGCGCAGTCCACCAAGGAGATCGCCGAGTTGATCGCCAGCATTCAGAAGGAAGCGCGCAAGGCGGTGGACAACATGGAAAAGAGCACGGGGATCGTGAACGAGGGGATCAGCTTCGGCGCCGATCTGAACCTGGCGCTGAGGAAGATATCCACCGTGGTCACCGAGGTCTACAAGTTCGCGCAAGAGATCGGCGCGGCCACCAACGAGCAGTCGCATGGCTCGTCGCAAATTGCGCGGGCGACCACGCGGCTGAACGAGATCACGCACGAAATTAATTCCGCGGTCGAGGAACAGGCCTCCGGTGCGCAGGGGGTGGTAAAGGCCATGGAACGGATGCGTGAGTTGGTGCAGCGCTCGACCTCCGGCTCCACGGAACTGGCGGCGTCGTCGGAGCAGATGTCGAAGATGTCGCGCAGCCTGCTGGAAGCCATGGACCGGTTCGTGCTCGACGGCTACAACGGCAATGGCCGGCGTCCAGCGCGCCCGGGGCCGGCTGAAAGGCAGCGAGCTTCCCCAGTGAGCTGCGCGAGCGCCGCTCGTTCGTAGGGGCTGACGATGGTGAAAGAGCTACAAATCGTCGGATTCCGCATTGGGCGGGAGACATTCGGGCTGCCCATCTCGCTGGTGCACGAGATCGTACGCCCGCCGGAAATCACCAACGTCCCGCACGCACCCGAGTACGTGGAAGGGGTGATGAACCTGCGCGGGCGAATCGTCCCCGTGATTGACCTGCGGAGGCGTTTCGGCAGCACGGTGACCGAGAACAAGCGAAAAAACCGCGTGCTGGTGGTGGACGTGGAGTCGCACGCGGTCGGCCTGGTGGTGGACAGCGCTTCGGAAGTCCTGAAGATCAGCGACGCGCAAATCGAGCCGCCGCCGAACGTGTTCGCCGATGCCACCACGAGTTACGTCACCGGCGTTGCCAAGTACCAGGGGCGGCTGATCATCCTGGTGGACTTGGGAAAGATTTTGCAAGCGGGCGAGTTGCGCCTGCCGACAGTGGATGCGTAACGACAACGAGCATGGCGAGCCCGGCGATCCAGATGTCCGAACCCGAGCTGAAGCTGCTGCAGACCCTGGTCTACCGGGAGTGCGGCATGTTCTTCGACGAACGGCGCGAACACTTCCTGCGGGACCGGCTGCAGCGGCGCCTGCGCGCGTGCCGGCTGGAGTCGTTCTACAGCTACTACCGCCTGTTGACCAGCCGGGAGGGCCGCACCGAACTGGCCGCGTTGCTGGAGAACCTGACGATCAACGAGACCAGCTTCTTCCGCAACAAGCCACAGCTCGACCTGTTTCACAAGGTCACGCTGGAAGAGTTGCTGCAGAGGAAGCATAGCGCGCGCGACTGGAATCTCCGCCTGTGGAGCGCGGGATGCTCGACCGGGCAGGAACCGTACACCATGGCCATGCTGGTGTGCGACGCGCTGGCGTACTTCACGCTGCGCAATGCGCCGGAACGCGATCTTCCCTTCGCCAAGCCGCTGGTCCCGCCGCCGTGGAAGGTGGAGATTCTAGCCTCCGACATCAGCTACTCGGCGCTGCGCACGGCCCAGGAAGGCAATTACAGCGAGCAGCAGATGGAGCCGGTGGATTACATGTACCGCCTGCGTTATTTCGACAAGATCGGCGAGCATTACAGCGTCAAGCAGCCGGTGAAGCAGGTGGTGAAGTTCGACTTCCACAATCTGAAGACCGAATACCTGCCGCAGGGCAACGACGTCATTTTCTGCCGCAACGTCATGATCTATTTCGATGAGCCGGAGCAGAAGCGGCTGGTGGAGAAACTCTACCGCTGCGTCACCACCGGCGGATACCTGTTCGTGGGACACGCGGAAACGCTATTCGGGTTGAGCGACAAATTCCGCATGATCCACCAGAACAACGGGACCGCGTATCAGCGCGACGAGGTGCAAGAGTGAGCACGCAACCAGACGAACGGGCATCGGAGCTGCGGGATATGTTCTTCCAGAGCGCGCAGGAACTGTTGCAGGCGCTCAACGACCAGGGGCTGGCACTAGAAAAAAATCCGGGACACGCCGCGGCGGTGCAGGAGATCCGCCGCGTCGTGCATACCCTGAAAGGCGACTCGGCGGCGTGCGGCATGCACGAGCTGAGCAAATTGGCGCATGAACTGGAAGACGCGCTGACGCCGGAAATCACGGCGGCCAATGCGGCGTCGCTGCCGGAAATCGTGCTCAGCGCCGCCGACATGTTCGACGCCATGTGCGCCGCCTATCGCGCCCATCTCGATCCGCCGAGCGGAGACCCGCTGCGCGCGCTGATATGGAAGCGGGCGCAGAAGGCGGCCGCGTGCAAGGCCGTCAGCGAATTCAAACCAAGGTTTTCGTGGACGGAGTACGAGCAACTGGCCATGGGGGAAGCGGCGGGACGCGGGCTGCACGTGTACGAAATCGGCGCCGCGCTCACGCCCGACCTGCCCATGCGCGCAGCCGGCATCGAGCTGCTGAAAAAGGTTCTGCAGAAAGCAGGAACCGTGCTCGCCGTCTCGCCGGCCGCACCGGAGTGGGCGCAAGCCAGCCAGGTGGAGTTTGCCCTGGCCAGCGAACACGACCGGGGGTGGCTGGCGCAGAAGTGCCGCATTCCGGGCGTGGTGGCGCAGGTCGTAATTGAAAAGTTTGTCCCAGCGCTGGAACTCACCGAAGAGGACGCAGTCGCGGCAACAACCGCGACCGCGCCCTCCACGGTGGGCTTACCTGCCGCGACGCAGAGCACAGCAGATGTGCCCGACGCGATCGCGAATCGCGTTGCCACAAACGGGGAGAACACGCTGCGCGTGGATGCGGAGCGCATCGACAACCTGCTGAACCTGGTCGGCGAGTTAGTGATCGGCAAATCCATGCTGCACCAGACGCTGAACGAATTCGTGCAGCGCTTCCCCAAGGACCCGCTGCGCGCCAAACTTGCCGACGCGATGGCGTTCCAGTCGCAGGTACTGAATGCGCTGCAACGCTCGGCGATGAAAATCCGCATGGTGCCGGTTGACCAGTTGTTCCGGCGGTTCTCGCGGCTGGTGCGGGATCTGGCCAAGCTGGGCGGCAAGGACGCTGCGCTGAGCGTCAGCGGGCAGGACACCGATCTGGACAAAACCCTGCTGGACGCGCTGGCCGAGCCGATGATTCACCTGGTGCGCAATGCGGTGGACCACGGAATCGAGACACCGGCCGAGCGCCGCGCCGCCGGCAAGCCGGAGCAGGGCGTGATCCGACTGCACGCCTGCCACCAGGGAAACGAGGTGGTGATCGAGATCAGCGACGACGGCCGCGGCATTGACAGCGCCGCCGTTCTCGCCAAGGCGGTGGGGCACGGGATGTTGCCCCAGGAGCAGGCGTCGCGTATGAGCGAGGCCGATGTCATGGGCCTGATCTTCGAACCCGGGTTCAGCACCGCCGAGCAGGTCAGCGAAATCTCCGGGCGCGGCATGGGCCTGGACATCGTCAGGTCGGTGGCGCACAAGCTGAAAGGGAGCGTGCGGATGGAGACGCAGCCCGGCCGGGGAACGACATTCCAGTTGCGGCTTCCGCTCACGCTGGCCATCATCCGCGCCCTGTTGTTCCGGGTCAGCGAGCGGCTGTACGCCATGCCCTTGGAGTCGGTGCTGGAGATCACGCGGGCCAGTGAGGCCGACATCCATCACGTGGACGGCCACGAAGTTGTGCAAGTGCGCAACGAGGTACTCACGCTGGTGCGCCTGCATCGGCTGGCGCCCGCGGTGTTCGACAGCCGCGATGGGCGCGTGTTCGTGATGGTGATCAGCAGCGGGGAACGCAAGTTTGGGCTGCTGGTGGACAAGCTGGTCGGCGAGGAGGAACTGGTCATTAAGCCGCTCGATGAAACCATTGTCGCCAGCGAGCTGGTCAGCGGCGCTTCCATTCTGGGCGACGGCACGGTGGTGTTGATCCTGAACGTCAACGAAGCCATGCGCAAGTTTTCCGGTACGCGCGTGGCTCCGGCGGCAGTCCCCGGCGACGGGAAAGGGCGCTCGATGGAGGCGACCGCGTGACGCAGCCCATCCGAGTGCTGGTGGTTGACGACTCCGCGCTGATGCGGAAGCTCATCCCCCAGATGCTGGAGCGAGACAGCTCCATCCAGGTGGTGGGCACCGCCATGGACGGCACGTTTGCGCTGGTGAAAATTGGGGAGCTGAAGCCGGACGTCATCACCCTCGATCTGGAAATGCCGCGCATGGACGGCACGGAGACGTTGCGTGAAATCACGCGCAAGCACCGGCTACCGGTGATCGTGGTCAGCGCCCATACGACCGCGGGCGCGTCCGCGACTTTCAAAGCCCTGGCGATGGGCGCGCTGGATTTCGTTGCCAAGCCGGCCGACGCCGCTTCCCAGCACATGGACGAAATCGCCGCCGAGCTGATTGCGAAAATCAAGATTGCCGCGCACAGCATCATCGGCGCTGCGCTCGCGATTGCGCCGGCGCCCCAGACCAGCAAACCGACGCGGTCAAGACCCATGCAGGCGCCGACTAGAATCGTCGCCATCGGCATTTCCACCGGCGGGCCGAACACGCTGCAATACGTTTTGTCGCAGCTTCCGGCGGGTTTCCCAGGATCGATTCTGATCGTGCAGCACATGCCGGAAGGGTTCACCGAGATGTTTGCGCGCCGGTTGAACATGACCTGCGCCATGGCAGTGAAGGAAGCATGCTCCGGCGACCTGCTGGTGGCGGGGCGCGCGCTCATCTGTCCCGGCAACCGTCACATGCGAGTGCGACGCATGCCGCTGGGAGCAGTGACGGTGCTGTCGGAGGAAGAACGGGTCAACGGTCACCGGCCGTCGGTGGACGTTCTGTTTCGCTCGGTCGCACAAGAATTCGGTCCGAGGGCGATCGCGGTGCTGATGACGGGGATGGGCGACGACGGCGCCGATGCCATGTACGCCGTCAAGGCCGCCGGCGGGTTGACGATCGCGCAGAGCGCGGAATCGTGCGTCGTATTTGGAATGCCGAAAGCGGCCATCGAACGGGGTCACGCCGCGCGCGTGCTCTCGCTCGACGCCTTGGCCAACACGCTCCAAGCGCAATGTGGAATCGCGCAGAACGAGCCGATGGCGCACAGCGTGCCCCAACCGGCGGTGTAAGGTCGGTCGACGATTCGAGGTGGTCATGGAACAATTTGCGCCGCTGCTGCGCAGCAAGGACAAGCAGCCGCTTCGCTACCTGGTGGTGGATGATTCCATCTTCGCGCGCAAGAACCTGTCACGGATGATTGAATCGTTCGGTGGGCGGGTGGCGGGCGAGGCCGGCGACGGCTGCACCGCCATCACCGAGTACAGCCGCACCCTGCCCGACCTGGTGCTGATGGACATCATCATGCCGCAGATGGAAGGCATCGAGGCGGCCGAGCGCATCATCCGCATGCACCCGCAAGCGCGCGTGATCATGGTGTCTTCGGTGGGCTACCAGGAGAACATCATCACCGCGCTGCAAAAGGGCGCGCGCCATTTCGTGCAGAAGCCGGTCAAGCCGGAAATCCTCTACGACATCGTGAAGTACGTCATGGGCGAGGACGCCACCGCAGCCTCCGAGGCGGCGACGGGAGCGGCGCGATGAAACTGGAGCTGATTCAGCCGTTTATTAATGCCGCCGACGCCGTCCTGGCGCAAACCCTCGCCTGCCAAACGCGCGTTTCCAACGTGAGCATGGAGCAGGAGGTGTACCGACGCCGCGGGGTCGCCGCGATTGTCACAATGAAGGGCGACATCGAGGGGCGCATCGTGTTCGATCTCGAAACCGAGACCGCGGCGCGCATAGCGTCCGCACTGGCCGGCAGCGATCTCCCGCAAGACGCCGGCATGGTCCACGAAACCATCTGCGAACTGGCCAACCAGGTGATCGGCAACGCCATCACGTGCCTGAACGACCAGGGCTTTCACTTCCGGGTCCAGCCGCCCGAAGTGCACACTGCCGAGCGCGGCATCGGCAACAGCGAAGATACCGAGGCCCTGGTCATGTGCTTCGACACACCCAGCGGCAGCGTGTTCATGAACATCGCGCTGCGGTTTCCGAGGTTCGACGCGTAAAGGCGGCGCGGAATTTACCGTCCCCGCTAAAAGGCCACGTCACAACCGCGCCAGTTCTTCGCGCGCGATCCTCTCCGCTTCCGTCTTCAGCGCTTCCAGCCAGTCCTTGTGCATGGTCAGGAGCGATTGCTTCATGCGGTTGCCGAAGAACGCGGTCGCCCAGCCGGAGATGTCTTCCCAGGTTTTGATGAGGGTGGTGCCGTCGTTCTGCGCCTCGAAGCTGAACCAATGCTCGCCAGAGAAGCCGGTGGTCTTGCCCACCCAGCCGATTTTGTTGGGCGGCGTCGATGCGAGAATCACGGGCTTAATTGACATCTTGCGCGGGTACACCAGCTCCATGCCGAACTCGCTGCCCTTTTGCCAGGGCTGGCCGCTGATCCAGCGCGCCTGACCGACGACGCGGTTCCACCACGGCCACTCTTCCAGCTTCTGAAACTTCCGCCACACGTGCTCCGGCTTGCACTTGGCGGTTACGGAGTATTCCAGCCTTGTCGGCATCCTCACCCTCGGAAGAAATGAAGAAGGAAAAAGTCAGAATGAAGTATGGCGGCGATTCGCGCTGTCTTCATTCTTCATGGTTCATTCTCAATTCTTCATTGCCTACTTCGCGCAAATCTCGCGGACTGCCTCCAGCGCCCGCTCGCAGCCGGCCCGGTCGACATCCATGTGTGTGACGAAGCGCACCAGCTCGGTGTTCACGGTGCCGCAGAGAACGCTGTTCTCCGCCAGCTTGCGCGAAAAGTCAGCCGAAACCATGCCGGCGCCGCTGATGTCGCAGATCACGATGTTGGTGAGCACCTTCGCCGGATCAACCTTGATGCCGGGCACGCGCGCCAGACCTTGCGCCAGGAACTTCGCGTTCTCGTGATCAACGTGCATGCGGTGGGGCATTTGCTGCAGCGCGATCAGCCCGGCCGCGGCGAGCACGCCTGCCTGCCGCATGCCGCCACCCAGCGATTTGCGATATATCCGCGCCTGGGTGATGAACTGCCCGCTTCCCACCAGCAGCGAACCCACCGGCGCACCCAAGCCTTTCGACAGACAGAACATGACGGAATCGAATTTGCGCGTGATCTCCGCCACCGGTTTGCCCAGCGCAATCGAAGCGTTGAACACGCGCGCGCCATCCAGGTGGACGGGCAGGGCGGCGGCATGCGCGCCGTCGCAAATCTCGTCCGTAATCGGCTGCGGATAGACCGTGCCGCCCGCCATGTTGTGCGTGTTCTCCAGCGAAACCAGCCCGGTCTGCGCGTAGTAATAAGTCTTCGGCGCGATCTTGCGCTCGATCTGGACCCAGCGCAGGATGCCGTCTTCGCCGTGGATCGGCCGCGCCAGGCAGCCCGAGAAGTGCGCCATCATCGCCATCTCGTAATTGAAGACGTGGCAGCGCTCCTCGCAAATGATTTCCTGCCCCGGACGGGTGTGGATTTTGATCGCGACCTGGTTGCCCATGGTTCCGCTGGGCACGAAGATCGCGGCCTCGCGCCCGAAAATCTCCGCCGCGCGCTGCTCCAGGCGATTGATGGTGGGGTCTTCGCCGTAGACGTCGTCGCCAACCTCGGCTTCGGCCATGGCGCGCCGCATCTCCGGCGTGGGCTTGGTGACGGTGTCGCTGCGCAGGTCGACGGTGAGGCGCGTGCGCTGCCCGGTGTTCTCCGGCGTTCCGGTGGAGGTCGCGGTGCTCATATAAGTTCTCGCCGATCTCAACGACAAGAATTAATCGGCCAGTGTAAATGAATTCGTTGAGCCTGTGCCAACAGGCTATCGGAAATGGGGTTGGTCTGAGTTGGTACCGTCCCTACGGGACTCTCGATTTCGGGACGGCTTTTCCGGCACTCACGTGCCGCGCTATTCTCTGCCGCCCCTGCGGGGCCGGCATCCTCGTGTTGCTCAGCGAGGGAGGGATCACGAAGCCGCCTTTTCCGCAGCACCGATGAATCTCTGAAACACTTCATTCGACAGCAGCCGGCCACGACTGGTCAGCCGCACTGCGCCATCACTGATTTCCACCAGCCCCAACGCTCTCAACTCCGCAATCTGCTCGCGAAACACCGTCGCCGCCTCCGGACCGTAGCGCTCCCCCAGTTCGCCGGCGAGCAAGCCGCGGTTCAGCCGCAGCCCGAGAAAGTGCGCCTCCTCTAATGCGTCCGCATAGGTCACCTCGGTGCGCTGGTGCCGCTTTTGCGACAGGTAGGCCTCCAGCGAATCGGGCGTAGCAAATCGCACCGACTCGATGCCCATGCGTGTGTAGAAATTCGAGTTCTCCGAATCAGGTGCGCCGCCGAAGTTGGGTGCATGCTCCAGGTACTTGCCGATCTCGCGCTCCATCGCCACAGGCATCGGTTGCGAATTCGCCGGCAGCATGGAATGGGCGTCCACGCCGAACCCGAGGTATGGCTGGCGCGTCCAGTACTTGAGGTTGTGCCGTGAGGCGAAGCTCGGGTAATCGCCGATCGGGCGATCTGGCGAACGGGTGATCGGGTGATCAGCGGCGCCGCGGTCGGTATTTCGCGCAAAGTTCGAGATCTCGTATTGAAAAATACCTGCTGTGTTCAGCCGCTCGCAAGCCTGCAGATAAAAATCGGCGGTGGCCTCGTCGTCGGGAACAAAGTGCGCGTGATAACGGGTGCCGCCGGCGATCAACTCTCGCCCCAGCCGCGAATCCTCGTCTACCTCCAGCATGTACACACTGACATGCGGCACGCCGGTGGCGATCGTCTCGGCCAGAGAACACTCCCAGCTCTCACGCGTCTGGTGCGGCAGCCCGGCGATCAGGTCGATGCTGACATTTGTGATTCCGGCTGAGCGCAGCCGCGAGAGGTCATCGAGCACAATCGCCCGCGTGTGCAGGCGGCCGACGCTGGCCGATTCCCGATCCACGAATGACTGCACGCCCAGGCTGACGCGATTGACGCCGCAGCGCAGCAACGTGTTCAGCATCTCCGGCTGCAGCGTTCCGGGAGCGCACTCGACGGTGATCTCCGCATCCGGGCGCGCGCGGAATTGGTTGCGTACCGCGCCGACAATTTGCTCCAGATCGGCCGGTTCGAGCACCGTCGGCGTGCCGCCGCCGATATAGATGGAATCAACTTCGCGCTCGAACTTTGCGCCCATATCCGCTGCCAGCCGGTCCGCGATTTCAATGTCGGCACACACGCGTTCCACGTAACGGACATATACCGCGCGCGACACTACGCCGGAGGCAAAATTGCAGAAGCTGCATTTCGTGCGGCAGAACGGGACCGAGATGTAAACGCCCAACGCCACATTGCCATTATCCCAGACGGCGTAGTCGGTAGCCGGTAGCCGCCAGTCCGTCGCAATTCAAGCGGACCACGAACTACCGACCACGGACTACGGTCCCACTTTTTCCATCCTAAGCGCCCCCACTCTCGTCTGATAACCTAGACACAGATGGCGGCCAACATCCACGAAGAAGAGGTCCTGGGAAAGGCCTACGACAGCCGGCTGATGAAGCGGCTGCTCGGCTACCTGCGCCCGTACAAGTGGCAGGTGGCGCTGGCGCTGGTGGCGATTGTGCTGAAATCCGCCGCCGACGTTGTCGGTCCCTACATCACCAAGATCGCGATTGATAAGTACCTGGCGCCCGCCCGTGGAACGTCCTCGGTACTGGACCGCTGGCTGAGCAGCGCTCCGCTCACGGGCATCGCCCAGATCGGCGGGATTTACGTCGGCTTGCTGCTCTTCGGCTTTCTGCTTGAGTTCCTGCAAACCTACCTCATGCAGTGGACCGGGCAGAAAATCATGTTCGACCTGCGCAGCCAGATCTTCCGGCACCTGCAGCGCATGCACGTCGGCTTTTTCGACAAGAATCCGGTCGGGCGCCTGGTGACGCGGGTTACCACCGACGTGGACGCGCTCAACGAAATGTTTACCGCCGGGGTGGTTTCGATCTTCGAAGACGTCTTCGTGCTGATCGGCATCCTGGCAATCATGCTGAACATGGATTGGCGGCTGGCGCTGATCACGTTCGCGGTGCTGCCGCTGATCATGCTGGCGACCATGGTGTTCCGTAAGTTTGTGCGCGACAGTTACCGCCGCATTCGCATCGCCATTGCGCGCATCAACGCCTATCTCCAGGAACATGTCAGCGGCATGCTGGTGCTGCAGCTTTTTAACCGCGAGAAACGCGCCTATGACCGCTTCGAAAAGATCAACGCCAGCCACATGGAGGCCTTCAAGGACGCCATCCTAGCCTACGCGTTCTATTACCCGGTGGTGGAAATCCTGTCTTCGATGGCGATCGCCGCCGTCATCTGGTTTGGCGGAGGCCAGGTCATTCGCGGCGCCACGACGCACGGCTTCGCGCTCGAGGTCAGCCGCGCGAGGCTGGTTTCGCTCCACGTCGTGACCGGCGCGGTCACCCTGGGCGTGCTGGTCGCCTTCATGCAGTACGCGCAGCGCTTCTTCCGGCCCATCCAGGACCTGAGCGAGAAGTACAACATCCTGCAATCGGCGATGGCGTCCAGCGAGCGCATCTTCAAGCTGCTGGATACGACGGTGGAGATCGAGTCACCCGCGGTTGTGAAGCAGGTCACAGGACCGGGACGCATCGAGTTCGAGCACGTCTGGTTCTACTACCGGACCGTGCCGGAGAAGAACGCCGACGGCCTGCCGAACCCGAACGCGGGCGAGCCGGATTGGATCTTAAAGGACGTGAGCTTTGCGGTTGAGCCGGGCGAGACGGCGGCCATCGTCGGCCACACCGGCGCCGGGAAGACCACCATGATCTCGCTCCTGCTGCGCTTCTACGACGTGCAGCAGGGCGCGATCCGAATTGACGGCGCCGACGTGCGCGAGATGGACCTGACGGAGCTGCGCCGCCGTTTCGGCGTCGTGCTGCAGGACCCGTTCTTGTTCACCGGCACGGTGGAACAGAACATCCGCCTCGGCTCGGAACATGTCACCGACAAACAGGTGGAGCGCGCCGCGGAGGACGTCAACCTCGGCGACTTCATCCGCTCGCTGCCCGGCGGCTTCAAGGAACCGGTGCACGAGCGCGGCAGCACGCTTTCCACCGGCCAGAAGCAACTGATCTCGTTTGCGCGCGCCCTGGCGCACAATCCGAAGATTCTCGTGCTCGATGAAGCCACCTCCAGCGTGGACACGGAAACCGAGTTGCGCGTACGCGAAGCGCTCTCTCGCCTGGTGGAAGGGCGCACGTCGCTGATCATCGCGCACCGCCTGTCGACCATTCAGCGCGCCGACAAAATCATCGTCATGCACAAAGGACGGCTGCGCGAGATAGGCACGCACCAGCAACTGCTGGCACAGCGCGGCATCTACTGGAAGCTCTACCAGCTTCAGTACAAGGACCAGGAATTTCCCGCCGGCGCCGCGGCCGCGCAGCTTGGCGGTCCCACCGTGCAGGTCAGCGCCGACGATTAGCTTCCACTCCGAGGAGTCCGCGCGTCCGCTCGAGCAGTTCCGCATTACGCGAAACCGCGCGTAGCAGCAGGTCCAGTTGCCGCTGCGCCACGGGCCAGCTCTTACTTTCGACTGCCTCAGTCAGGCCCGGCAATTCGAGGTGCGCATAGGTGTAGCGCGCGCCGTACAACAGGTGCTTGAACCACGGGCGCCCGGGAATGCCGCCCTCATTCAGCCAGTTCGCCTCCACCCGTGTCTGGGCCCGATTCAGCGGTTCGAGGACGCGCACGCCGGCGTTCCCACTCGCCAGCCTCCGGCGCACCGCGGCGTTCCACTCGGTTCCCTGCCGCTCGAAGTTGGCGATGGCCAGCATCAGCGGCGCCAAATCCAAGTGACCTTGCAACTGATTTTTCTTCTGCAGGTCCTCGACAAACTCGCGCAACGCCCGCGCATACGCGCCAAAATCAAACGGCAGCGCGTCGGCATTGGCCAGCCGCAACGTCAACACGCCCCAGAGTTGCGACATGAGGGCGTGATAGCGGAAGCCCGGGTCGCCAAAATGTTCGATCCAGAAATGGTCGTCGTACATGGAGTGATAGACGCCGTAGGGCCCATCGAATTGCAGCCCGATGACCGGCACACCGAGAAAATTCAGGAACACGGTGTGGTCGGAACCGCTGCCGATGCGCACGTCGGCCAGGGTCGCCGCAGTGATGGGTTTCTTCTCTTCTTTCTCACCCTCACTGCGCTGCTTGGTGCGGCGCGAGCGCAGCCACGCCGCGTACAGCGACACGCCAGAAGGATCGCGCAACGATTTTGTCGTCTCCACCAGCAGCGGCGCCAGCGAGGCCACTGCGCTGCCCTCAAAATCCGGGCCCGACGCCGAGGAATCCACGTTGATGTAGGCGATCGCCTTCCGCTTGAGTTCGTCGGCAAACTGTTCGCCCCATTCGGTCGAGCCGGTCAGTCCAACTTCTTCGCCGTCCCAACTGCAAATCACCAGGGTGCGCCGCGGGCGGACTCCTTGCTTCAGCAGCGCACCCAGGCTGCGAGTCATTTCCAGCATGGACGCGGTTCCGCTGCTTGGGTCCACGCCGCCGAATTCCCACGCGTCGCGATGATTTCCCAGCACCACCCATTCGTCCGGCAACTCCGCGCCTCGAATCCGAGCCTCGACCACGTAGTTGGGCGCGACGCGGTTGTCCATGTCCACCTTGAGATGGACGCGCGCCTCGCCACCCAGCCGATACGTGATCGGCAGCCCGCCCTGCCAGTCCTTGGGCGCCGGCGGCCCGCCCATGTGCTCGAGCAGCGGCTTGGCATCATGCCAGGAAAGCGGCAGCGCGATGATTTTCGGCAGCGAACGCGCTTCCTCAGGCGCCACGCGTTTTGCGCCGGGCACCGAGGCCCACCCGGGCGTCAGCGGATCGCCGGGGACAATAAAATCGTAGGTGATGGCGCCGCGCTGGAAATGCGTCTCCGGCCCCCACGGGCCGTCGGGAAACACCTTGCCCTGCTTGTAGCCGTCTTCCGCCGGATCGGAGTAAACGATCATCGCGGCCGCGCCCTCGCGCTCTGCCGTCAGCGCCTTGAAGCCGCGATAGCTGTAGGGATTCGAGTAGCGCACCAGCACGATCTTGCCGCGCACATCGATGCCGTTCTTGCGCAGCACCTCGTAATCCTCGGGATTACCGTTGCGGGCGTACACGATGGGCGCCGTGACTTCGCCGGACGCCGACAGCCCCAGGTACGCCGACTTGACGCGCGGGTTGCGCGTGTCGGGATCCTCGGCGTAGGGCGCCTCGCGCAGGTCCGCCTTATAGGTGACGGGCGACACCATCTCCAGTGACGTCTCGCGCGGGAAGGAATTCAGGACGTCGTACTCGCGTATGACGACATCCTCGAGCCCTTGCCGCCGCCACGTCTCGGCGATGTAGCGCGCCAGCTCGTTATTGCGTTCCGACCCGGCAGGATGCGGCTCGGAAGTCAGAAAACGGTGGAAAATGTTTTCCTGAGCGCGCGAAATCCGCGCCTTGAACTTCTGTTCGATGGCAGTCTGTTTCTGCCCGGATTTGCTGGTGAAGCCCGTGATCGCCGCCGCGGGCCGCGTTTGCCCGGCAGCGGCAATGGTCACGACGAACCATGCGAGCAGCGCAATGCTGCGTCGTGCGACCGCCTGTGCTTTCCGTTGATCATGGATCATGGCCCGGCATTATATGAGGTACCGGCTGCACAGAGCCGCTGACTTGCTTTTGACACCCGCTTACCCCACCCGGATAATCCCAACGTCATGCACTTCCCTGCGCACGCGTCCTGGCCGGCGGCATTCCCGCGCTCCTTCCGCAAGCAGTATCCGCGCGCGGTGCGCGGAGAAGGAGCGTGGATCTTCGACGAGCACGGCAAGAAGTATCTCGATCTTGCCGGCAGCGCCGCTGTTTCCTTTCTCGGACACGGCGACCCCGCGATCGCGCGCGCCATGGCGGCCCAAGTCGCCGCTATCGAGTTCGCGCACACCAGCCAGTTCGTCACCCCGATCGCGGAAGATTTCGCGCGCGAACTGCTGGAATTTGCCGGCGCGGAATTCGGCGGCGGCGCGGTGTACTTCACCAGCGGCGGCAGCGAGGCCGTGGAAACCGCACTCAAGCTGGCACGGCAATTCCAGGTCGAGAGCGGCCACGACGAACGCTACCAGGTCATCAGCCGCCAGCAGAGCTACCACGGCGCGACGCTGGGGGCGATGGCGGTATCGGGGAATTTGCGCCGGCGCAAGCCGTACCTCCCGATGCTGCGCGAGTTCAGCCACATCAACACGCCGTATTGCTATCGCTGCGCCTACGGCTGCAACAATTGCGCGGCGGAGTACGCCCGCGAATTGGAAATCGCCATCAGCGAATCTGGTGGCACGGCGGCGGCGTTTATTTGTGAGCCTATTTCGGGCGCGACACTGGGCGCAGCCGTCCCGCCGGGCGGCTACTTGCAGGAAATCCGGCGCATCTGCAATGCTCACGGCCTGCTTTGGATCGCCGACGAGGTCATGACCGGATGCGGACGCACCGGGCGGAATCTTGCGTGGGAGCATTGGGACAATGTCCCCACCCTATCGGTCGCAAGGCCGGCGACCGATAAGGGTGGGGCAACCGCGGCAACCGCGCCGGACATCGTCGTCGCCGGCAAGGGGCTTGCGGCGGGATATGCGCCGCTGGGCGCGGTCATTGCTTCGCGCCGCGTGGTCGAGGCAATCGCCGCCGGTTCCGGCGCTTTCATTCACGGGCTTACCTACAACGCGCATCCCGTCTCGGTCGCGGCAGGACGCGCGGTGCTGAACCGAGTCCGGGAACTTCGGCTCGTCGAGGCTGCCGATAGCAACGCCCCCGGCTCGCTGGCATCGGAATTCGCCGCGGCCCTTCAGACGCTGCGCGATTGCGACTGCGTCGGCGACGTGCGCGGGCTGGGGCTGCTGTGGGGCGTGGAATTTGTCGCCGACCGGCAGAGCAAGACGCCCTACGATCCGGAATCCGTGTTCTCGGCGCGCGTTTTCGAAGCCGCCCAGCGGCGCGGGGTGCTGGTTTACCCTATGCAGGGGTGCGTGGACGGCACGCGCGGCGACCACTTGCTGTTGGCGCCGCCGGCGGTCGCATCGCCCGATGAAATCCGCGACGGCATCGCCGAATTGCGCCGCGCTATCTATGAGGTCCAGGCGTCGTGAATAAAGTTTTTGCCAGCGCCGACCAGGCCGTCGCCAACATCGCCGACGGTTGCAGCGTGATGATGGGCGGCTTCGGCCTGTGCGGCATTCCCGAAAATCTGATCGCCGCGCTGGTGCGCCGGGGCGCGCGCAAACTCACCACCATCAGCAACAACGTCGGAGTGCAGGGATTCGGCGTCGGACTGCTGCTGCGCAATGGTCAGATCCGCAAACATATCGGCACGTTCATGGGCGACAACCAGCTTCTCCAGGAGCTGCTGGCGCGCGGCGAAATCGAGCTGGAGGTCATCCCGCAGGGCACCTTCATCGAGCGCATACGCTCGGCAGGGGCGGGCATCGCCGCGTTTTACACTCCTACCGGGGTTGGCACGGTCGTAGAACAGGGCAAGGAACCCCGTGACTTTGACGGCCAGCGTTACCTGCTGGAAACCGCGCTGCGCGCCGACTTCGCGCTGGTAAAGGCATGGAAGGGCGACGCGCACGGCAACCTCGTCTACCGCAAAACGGCGCGCAACTTCAATCCGGAAATGGCTGCCGCGGCCAAAGTCACCATCGCCGAAGTCGAGCAGTTAGTTCCGGTAGGAGAATTGAATCCCGACCAGGTACACACGCCAGGCATCTACGTACAGCGCATCATCCAGGGGCCGTCGTACGAGAAGTTGATCGAGAAGCGGACGGTGCGGAGGGCAAGCTAGCTGCTGCTATGCTTCAGGAACCGTGAGACTGCTGATCTCGGCCGGGGAAGCCTCCGGCGAAAGTTATGGCGCGCAGCTCATCGCCGCCCTGAAAAAACGCGAGCCGGAACTTGACTGCTCCGGCGTCGGCGGCGAGGCCATGCGCGCGGCGGGCTGCCGCACGGCGGTGGACGCGAAGGACATAGCCGTCGTCGGCATCGCCGAGGTGGCCACGCGCCTACCGAAAATCTGGGGCGAATTTCGCAGGCTGCTGCGCGCGGTGGATGCGCAGAAACCCGACGCTGCGGTGCTCATTGATTTCCCCGACTGGAACCTCCGCCTGGCGCGCGAACTGCACGCGCGCGGCATTCCAGTCGTCTATTACATCAGCCCGCAGCTCTGGGCGTGGCGGCCCAAGCGCATCGAGCAGATCAAGCGCCACGTGCGCAAGATGCTGGTGATTTTTCCATTTGAAGAGCGATGGTATCGGGAGCGCGGGGTTGAAGCCGAGTACGTCGGACATCCGTTGGCCGACCTGCCCGCACCCGGACCGGCACCGCCGCTGCGCTCGCCGCAAATCCCGATTGCGCTGCTGCCGGGAAGCCGCAAGAAAGAGATCGCGCTCAATCTCCCGGCGATGCTGCACGCGGCGCGCGCGCTGGGCAAGCAATACCAGTTCATCATTCCCGTCGCATCCACCGTCAGCTCAAAATGGATGGTCGACCTGATTCACCGCGTGGTCGGGCAGGACCCCGGCATAAATCTCAAGCTGGAAAGCGACGCGCGCCTGGCGCTTTCGCAAGCTCGCGCGGCGGTGGTGGCGAGCGGCACCGCAACCGTGGAAGCGGCGCTCATCGGCACACCCTTCGTGATGGTTTATCGGGTAACGCCGCTGACCTGGAAACTCGGCCGTCCGCTGGTGAGTGTCCCCTTCTTCGCCATGCCCAACCTGATCGCCGGACGCGAAGTAATCCCCGAACTGGTGCAGGACAACTTCACTGCCGAAAACATCGTTGCGCGCATGAACGAAATCCTTCCCGACGGCCCCGCGCGGCAAACGATGCTCGGTGGATTGAAAGAGGTGCGCGCGAAACTGGCCGCACCGGCAGGGTCGTCTACCGCCTCAGACCGCGCGGCCGAAGCGGTGCTGGCGGCGGTCCGCCGAATTTAAGAATTCAGATTGAAGATGGCAGACTGAAGAACCGGGTGCACCGCGCCAGAGTGTCTTTCCCGTCCGCTCACGGGGCGGTTGCGTGAAAAGCGCTCTCCTGGTCTTCGCGCCGCGCGAAGTATCCGCGGCGGCACTGCACGCGCAGTCGCTTGGCCCGGGCCACGATTTCGATGGCGTGAAACCTTCCATCGGGCTTGAACTCGGCCGGCTTGTATCCGATGGCGTATTGGTTGTGGAGCGTTTCCTTGACTTTGTCGAACGCGCGGCCAATTTGGGAGTTGCTGTGCGCCGGCAGAACTCCGCCCCCGGTGGGACGCGTGAGCAAATCCAGAACAGCTTCCCCGTGCGGGTATTCACGATCGGTCAGGTCGTTAGAGCTGAGAGCCAGGACCACGGTTTCGGCGTGCAGCGCCGATTGAATGGCGTCGTACATGAGCGTCTTGCTGCGCGTGTCCTCGCCGTCGCTGATGATGATGATGGCGCGCCGCATCAGTGGCGGACCGGAAGCGGTGCTCAGCTTCGCCGACGCGAAGCGGATGGCATCGTACAGCCGCGTGTCGCCCCCCAGTTTCATGCGCCGCACCGCCCGCGACAGGGCGCCGACGTCACCGGTGAAATCCTGCAGCAAGTTCACGTTGCTGGCGAAGCCTACCAGGAATGCCTCGTCCACATCTGGCCGCAGCACTTTTTGCAGGAAGGTAATGGCGGCCTTTTTTTCGTATTCGAAACGGCCGGTCACAGAAGAGCTCAAATCCAGCAGCAACCCGACGCGCAACGGCAGGTCGCTCTGCTGCTGGAAGTAGCTGATCCGCTCCGGGGCGCGCTGGTTGTCGAGCACGTCGAGGTCGCTGAGCGAAAGATTGCTCACGAACTTGCCGGCGCGGTTGACGACGGTGAACATCACGTTGACTTCGTCCACGCGCGTGCGGATGGTGTCGTCTTGCGGCAACGCCAGCGCTGTGGGCGGGTTCTCAGGCGGCAGAAGAGTGTCCTGGGAGGCCGGTGGCGCCTGCGCGAATGAAATCACCCCGAACGCAAGCAGGCACGCGATCTGCGCCCATGCGCGGAACTTGGTCAGAAAGGGCATTCCGACTTCCTCCCAGAAGACAGCCGGGGGGCTGAACGATTACAAGGCCGAAATCAAGACCGTGGAGAACCCCACAGATAGCGTGCCCGAATTTTACTCCGTTCCGCGCTCCTGACAAGGAATTTGGGACGAACCCACAACTCAGCGCCGCTGAATCCTCGGGCGCAGCGCGACGAACGGGGCTCGGCTGGGTTAGAGTAGTAGTGGGCCAGCAGCCGCTCAGATGTTTATTTTCCCCTATTCAGCAGTCGGACACATCCGTTCGTAATGCCAGCCGCTCTGCCCGGAACTGGGCTGAGCGCATCTTTTCTGCCCGCCTGTTCATCGAAAATCAGCGGGACCGGAGATTTTTCATGCTCTTAGCACCACGTCCCCTAAGGCGCGCCCTTACCTTACTGGTCTGCGTTGCGGCGCTGGCGCTGCCCGCCGCGGCCGCCGAGCGAGCGCGCCTGCGGGTGGAGGATTACCAGATCGAAGCCGAGCTGCAGCCGAAAACGCACCGCCTGATCGCCCACACGCGCGTCAAGTTCACCGCGCTGGAAGACCTCAGCTTCGCCACCTTCGAGCTGCACAACGCGCTGCGCCCGACACGCATCACCGACGGCGAGGGACACGCGCTCTCCGCCGAACGCATCACGCAGGACAATTCCATCCGCATCGCGCTGCCCAGCGGGTTGGCGAAGGACGCCAGCACCACGCTGCAGATCGATTACGAAGGCACGCTTTCCTCCGGCGAGGACAGCCCGGTGCAAGGGCTAAAGCTCGCCTACGTCGGCGACGACACCAGCTACCTGCTGTACGCCGGGCGCTGGTTCCCGCTGAGCGGCTACGGCACTAACCGTTTCACGGCCACGATGAAGATCACCGTGCCCGCGGGATGGAGCGTGATCGGCAGTGGCGCGCAGGGTTCCGCTGCGGCGACTGCGCCCGCGCGTCCGGTGAAGGAGCCTCTGCCAGCGCGCGCGCGCGGACGCGCGGCTGTGCCAGCGCCCGAACCGCAGTTGCCCGCCCTGCCAGGCGGCAAGACCTTCACCTTCGCCTGGGACAAACCGAGCTTCCCGGGAACGATCATCGCGGGCAAGTTCGATGAAAGCAGCAGCAACGCGGTCGGGCTGAATCTACGCGTGTTCCTCAAGCCGGCGCACAAGGACCTGGTGTCCAACTACACCGAAACGGCGGTGCGCGAGTTCCAGTTCTTCAGCGCGAACCTGGGCCCGCCGCTGACGAACAATCTGAACATCGTGGAAATTCCCGACGACACCGTTCCCAGCGCGTGGGCGCCGGAAGTTGCGGCGATATCGTCGCGCTCGTTGACGGGGAAATTGAACTATCGCCTGCTGGCCAACACCATCGCGCATCAGTGGTGGGGCGCCGACGTCAGCCCCGCGACCAAGAGCGACTGGTGGCTGAGTGACGGCTTCGCGCGCTACGCGGAAGCGCGCTACGTCGAGTCGGCGGCGGGGGAGGCAGCGTTTAACGAGGCGATCAAGGACCTGGAAGTGGGGGCGCTGGCCTACGACACCGTGCCCCTGTCCAGCGTCGGGCGTCTCGACACCTTCGCGCCGGAGTTCCAGGCGCTGGTCACCGACAAGGGAGCCATCATCCTCAACATGCTGCGCTGGGTGATCGGCGACGCTGCGTTTGACAAGACTATACGCACGTTCTTGCAGCAGTACGGGGGCAAGCCCGCGACGGTGGACGATTTTCGCAAGCTCGCGGAGCAGAACTACGGCCAACAACTGACGTGGTTCTTCTCGCAGTGGATCGACTCCACCGGCGCACCCGAGTTTAAGGCCAAATACACGGTGTACCGTGTCGCCAAGGGTTTCAGGGTGGTGGGCGAGATTGCGCAGGACCTCGACCTGTTCCGCATGCCGGTGGAATTGAAGATCGACACCGACGGCCAGAGCGAGAGCAAGCGCATCGAGGTAGTGGGCACGAATTCCGCGTTTCAGGTGGAGACGTTCGGCAAGCCGCGGCGGATCGTGATCGATCCCGACAACCGCGTGCTCAAGAACTCAACCGAGCTGAAGGTGCGCGCTTCCATCATGCGCGGCCAGGGCCTGGTGGAGCAGGGTGACCTGGCCGCCGCGCTGCAGGAGTTCCAGAAGGCGCTCGACGCCAACAAGAACAGCTCGCTGGCGCATTACCGCATCGCCGAGGTGTTCTTTTTGCAGAAGAATTACCAGGCCTCCGCGAACGCTTATCGCGAGTCGCTGGATGGCGATGGCGAACCGCGCTGGACTGAAGTCTGGAGCCACATCCAACTCGGCAAGATTTTTGACGTGACCGGGCAGCGCGACCGCGCCACTAACGAGTATCGCCTGGCGCTACAGACCAACGACAACACCCAGGGCGCCATGGAAGAAGCGCGGAAATATCTCTCGGCGCCATATCAACGGAAGGAAGCGGCGAAAGAGGGACAGTAAGTTTCAGTTTCAATTCCAGCCAGTTTCATTGTGAGTTCGGGAGCAAAGCGCGTACGCCATGCTTTCCAGCGCACGCGCAAAGGATCTATTCTCTCGACCTACCTTCCGTATCACGAACCCTTCGCAAATTTCAGTCCGCTTAAACCTCTCGCGGTTTCCTTAGTAACGCCTCGCCCAAGAACCAGCACGTCGAAGACCTCTCCCATTCCCACCGGCGTCGCGATGTGCTTCAGTTGCAGAGCGACCTTGGCCCGCTCCTGCGGCAGTTGGCATTCTTCGAACGCGTCGGCGAATTGATTCTCTTCGCCGATGCCCATCAAGAATTGCGCCTGCGTCACCAGCGCCAGGGGATCGAAGCCAAGGGCGGCGCTGGACTCGCTAAGCGCGGTGAAGTTTACGTGCGCCGTGATGTCCTGCTCGCCGGGCGCTTCGTAGGGGTTGGTTCCCGCCTGGTGCCGGCGGTAAGTCATCAGGGTGTCGCGATGGCGGCCGGCAAGCTGCTCTTCGCGCGTGTAGCCGTAATCAATGAAGACGGCGAACCCGCGCCGCATGACGGCAGCCAGTCTTTTCATCCATGAGACAGCTTCGGTACAGGCTTCGACGCGCTCGCCGGCTTCCGGACGCACGCCGTAGCGGTCGAGGAACTCGTCAACCTCGGGCGCCAGCGGCCGAAATATCTCCTCGAACCGTCCCTTCGCCGCTCCGACGTACACCTGCCCGCGATCGGAGACGATTTCCACCGGAAGCGCGTCGAAGAATTCGTTGGCGAAGACGATGGCATGGTCATAGTGGCGGCGAAAATCGTCGAAGCCGGTTAGCACCTCCACTTTGCCGCGCGCGATGCGATCCGCGAAGCGCTCCTGCAATCGCCGCGCCAGTTCGGGCGAACCCTCGACCAGCGTGTAGCGCAGAGCGAGAGCAAAATGGGGGAATTTCCTGGCGGTCCAGTCGAGCACGTCCTGCGCGAGCAAACCGCGCCCCGGCCCGAGCTCGACCAGATCAATGCGTGGCGGAGAATCCAGCGCGCGCCACATCTCGTCGAACTGCCGCGCCAGCAGGCGCCCGAAAACGGCGTGCACGTCGCTGGAAGTGTAGAAGTCTCCCGCTTTGCCGAATTGTTCTCGCGCACGGGAATAGAATCCGGGCGGATCGCCGGCAGGTGCGCCGGAGAGGCACAGTGCCATGTAACGAGAGAACGGAAGCGGTCCGCGCTCGCGGATTTCCCGCTCGATGTACTCGCGGAGGGTCAACTGCCGATGTCCTCTTCGAGCGCACGGACGCGCGCGTCGGCTATCTGGGTTTGCGGCGTGCGCACGAACATCTCAATCAGGTAATCGTGCAGGCAGGCGAAGAACTGGTTCTGAAAGGTCCACTCGAATTGTGCGTGGTCGAGGTCGCGCGGATGCATGGTGAAGTAGTAGGTATGCACCGGCACCGCGGGATTGCGGAAGTTGATGATCACCTCCACGCCGTCTCCCTGTTGGCGCGCGTCGAACACCAGCAGCGGATGCTCGTACAAGCGAAGTTGGTCGAGGACGCGTTGCAGGCGCGGATTCGGCGCAGAAGCCACGAAGCGATTTTACCGTGCTCGTAGGGTAGCCCGTAGTCGGTAGTCCGGACTGCGGGCTGCGGGCTACCGACTACCCACGCGGCGGCTGACTTACAATGAGTAGTTTTCGCCCAGCATTCAGGAGCCCTTATGTCGAGCACTCACCCGGGCGCGGCCGCCACGCAGGAGCAAGACTGGACCGCCTACGTCGAGGATTTCCGCCGCGCCGGCCACGAAGTCGTTGACTGGATCGCACACTACCTGGAGCACACGCGCGATTACCCGGTGCTGCCCAAGGTCAAGCCGGGAGAATTGACGGACGCGCTGCCGCGCTCCGCGCCCGATAAGGGCGAACCCTACAGCGCGATTCTCAAGGATTTTGAGAGCGTCGTTCTGCCGGCGGTTACGCACTGGAACCATCCACGTTTCATGGCGTACTTTGCCTGCACCGGTTCCGCACCCGCGATCCTCGCCGAGGCGCTGGCGGCGGCGCTGAACACCAACGGCTTGAGTTGGAAGAGTTCACCAGCGATTTCCGAACTAGAGCAGGTGGCGCTGGGCTGGCTGAGACAGTGGATGGGCCTGCCCGACGACTACTTCGGCATCATTTATGACACTGCGTCGATCAGCACACTGCACGCGATCGCCGCCGCTCGCGATATGGCCGACCCAAGCGTGCGTACCGATGGTGCGCGGCCGATCCTGACGCTGTACACCTCGCAGGAATCGCACGCGTCGGTGGAGAAGGGCGCAATCGCCCTCGGCGTCGGGCAGAACAACGTGCGCAAAATCCCTTCTGACGCTGAATTCCGGCTGCGCCCGGAGGCGTTGGTGGAGGCAATCGAGAAGGACCTCGCCGACGGCAAGCGTCCGTTCTGTGTGGTGGCGACGGTCGGAACCACATCCACTACCAGCGTGGACCCGGTCTCTGCCATGGCCGATATCGCGGAAAAATATGGCCTCTGGCTGCACATTGATTGCGCCTATGCGGGCGCGGCAGCGATCCTGCCCGAATATCAGCACATTCTGCGCGGCGCCGAGCGCGCGCACTCGCTGGTGGTGAATGCGCACAAATGGCTGTTCACACCCGTGGACTTGAGCGCCTTCTATACGCGGCGCCCGGAGATTCTGCGACGCGCGTTCTCGCTGATTCCGGACTACCTGCGAGCCGCCGGCGGCCCGGGCGCACTGAACCTGACCGCCTCCGACCTCGGCGTGCCGCTGGGACGGCGCTTCCGCGCGCTCAAGTTGTGGTTCATCCTGCGCTACTTTGGACGCGAGCGCATGCAGGCAATCCTGCGCTCGCATATCGCGTGGGCCAAACGGTTTGAGGATCTGGTCCGGCGCAATCCGCACTTCGAGGTGGTCGCGCCCGTGCCCTTTTCCGTGGTTTGCTTCCGTTACAAAGGAACCAACGAGCAAAACAGCGCTCTGATGGAGGCGGTGAACTCTACCGGCGAAGTCTTTCTCTCGCATACCGTGCTTCACGGACAGGTGGCCCTGCGGCTGGCGATCGGGAACCTGGGAACGACGTGGGACGACGTGCAGAGGGCGTGGGAGCTGTTGCAGGAAAAACTGCCCCGACAGTAGCGATGTTCATTTGAACGGTTTCGAAAGAGGATGCGGACCGATTGCATCGGTCGACCCTGCTGAGCCCATCCCACCCGCGTTTATGATCGGCTGACCATCCACGGATTCGGGATTGAACCCAATCAGGCCGTGTTTCGAACTGCCCCATGCTCTAAAGTCAACGGAAACCGCGGGCTTGGAAGCACCCTTTAGCCGATCGCACAGCCCTCGCCCAAATTGAACAACCTCGTAATGAGGGTCTTCGACGAAACGAAACCGCACCGCTTGTCCGCCTGGCACCACATCTCCAGTCTTCTGTTGGAGAGCCGTCAGTTCGGGAAGGCATTCCCAAGTCATCATCTTCTCAATGTGGTACCGATGCACATCCCCGGCCGGGGACTCCATGAACTTCCGGATGATACCCAGCCCCTCGAATGCGACAAACCTCAGTATAAACAGCAGGGAGAAGGCGCAAAACAATATGGGCAAAATGATCCAGAGCTTCTTCCAATGAAAACCCATTGCGTGTTCTCTCGGCCGTTCTACTTCGTTTCCGTGGCCGCCTCCGCCGGGCGGGGCGTTTCCTCGGAGTAGGTGAAAACCCCGCGTCCCGCCTTGCGTCCCAGGCGCCCGGCTTTGACGTATTGCACCAGCAGCGGCGCCGGCCGGTATTTTTCGCCGAGCGTCTTGTGCAGGTACTCGAGGATGTGCAGACGGGTGTCCAGACCCACCAGGTCCACTAGTTCGAACGGACCCATGGGGTGGTTGAGCCCGAGTTTGACGGCCTTGTCGATGTCCTCGGCACTGGCAATGCCTTCCTGCAACATGCTGAACGCCTCGTTGCCGATCATGGCATTGATGCGGCTGGTGACAAATCCCGGCGACTCCTTGATCACCACAACTTCTTTTTTCATCCGCCGGCCGACCTCGACCGCAGTGCTGAGCGTGTCGTCGCTGGTCTCCAGCGCGCGCACAATCTCCAGCAGCTTCATTTTGTGTACCGGGTTGAAGAAGTGCATGCCGACGCACTTTTCCGGCCGGTAAGTAACGGAGGCAATTTCGGTGATGCTGAGCGAAGAGGTGTTGGAGGCGAGAATGGTATGCGGGCGGCAGATTTTGTCGAGCAGGGTGAAGATCTCGATCTTCGACTCCAGCTCCTCGGGGACGGCCTCGATGACCAGGTCGGCGGCGCGCGCGGCCTCCTCCACCGCGCCGGCGTACTCGATGCGGCCCATCGCGTCCTGTGCTTCGCCGGCGGTGACTTTGCCGAGTTCGACCGCCTTGTCCAGGTGGGTGCGGATTTCATCGCCGGCGCGGCGCAGGGCGCTGGGCAGAATGTCTTCGAGAATCGTGCGATAGCCGCCGAGCGCGGCAGCATGCGCAATGCCGCGTCCCATGATCCCGGCGCCGATCACCGCGACGGAGCGGACCTCCATTACGTGGACTCCTTCTCCAGCCGCTGCATCAGGCCATCGAAGCTGGGGTCGGCCTTGCGCATGTACTCGGCCAGCCGCCTCTTTTCATCATCGGTCATGTACGGGACATTGGCGATGACACGGCGCAAGGTGGCGGTTATGTCGTCAACATAGTTCATCATCCGGATCAGTTCACCGGTTGCGGGCATAAGTGGCATCCTCTTTCTGGGCTGGATTGACGATTGATGATGGCAAGCCCGCGGCACACGGCGCTGCGGGCGCTTAAGGAAACGACCATTCTCCGCTGTGCGGGCGGGTTTAGTAAAGCGGCAGCACAGGCTTCAGGCTTAGCCACAGGGTCACCGAGGAAGACACGGAGGAAACAGAGGATACAGGTTTTTCTCTGCGTCCTCTGAATGAAAGTAGCGCGGCACGCCGGTGCCAGGAATTTCGTATGAGAAATCCCGGAATCTCATAGGCGACGGAACGGGCATAATAGACACATGCTGCGCGACCGCAACCTTATCCCGCTTTCCCACCAGCATCAGCACGCGCTCGCGCTGTGCGTGCAGATCGAGCGCGGGCTGCGGTTGGAGAAACCCGACCTCACCACCCCAGCACGCGCAAAAGCGGCGCGTGCCGGGGATGCCGCGCAGCACTGGCAACAGGAGATCGCGCGGCTGTTCGAGAGCGAAATCCGCTTCCACTTCGAGGCCGAAGAGAAGGTGCTGTTCCCATTCGCCGAGCGCGCGCCGTCGCTGCGTGACCTGGTGGATGAGCTGCGCATCGAGCACGCGTCCCTGCGCCAGTACGCCGCCTCCGCTGCCGCGGGACGTCTCTCCGTGCCCGAGCTTCAGCTCTTCGCCGCCAGCCTCGCGGCCCACGTGCGCAAGGAAGAACGCCGGCTATTCGAGGGCATACAGGAATTTTTCTCGGGCGAGGAATTGGCGAAGGCGGGCGCGGAACTAGATTCGTATTTCCTGCACAGCGGAATGCCCGGCGCAAGCTGTGCGTTGAGACCAGAAAAAAATAGCCGCTGATCAACGCGGGCCTAAAAGGCCGGTGCTTCCACCGTGGGACATGCGGCTACACCGCGGAACCGCGGTAGTCCTGGGCCTACAGCGTTCCCTCTTCGTAGTTGCGCGGTTCGCTCTTGACCGACGTACGCTGGTCCCGGTAAACGACGACGCGTCCGGGGCGGACGAGTGCGCCGCGCTGCACGCCCGGCGCGCTCGGCGCCTTCGGAGTTTGCGGCGGCACGGGTGCGAACGGCAGCCCCGAGGATTGCCGAATCTGCACATCGCCACGATCATTCGTCAGCTTCACCTGCGGGCCGCCGTTGCCGACGCTTCCGCTGGCGTACTGCGAGTTGCGCTCGCTTCTGACCTGGATGGAGGAGAATTCGCTGGCGATATCGCCGCGCGTAGTGTGCGCGTCAAGTTGGAAGGGGCCGTTCTTGGGTAGCGTCACCTGGAGCGTGCCGCGCTGGTTGTTGATCTCCACGTCGCCTAGGTTCTTGCCGGCGCGCAGCTCGACCATGCCGTTGGTGTTGTCCACCTTCAGGCTGCCGGAGACGTTCTCCAGGTGGATGTCTTTGGCGCGGGTGGCCAGGTGCATGGGGCCGACAATGGCGTTGGCACGCAAGTCGCCCGACTCCATCACCAAGTCGCCGTCCAGCTTCGCCAATTGCATGTCGGTGCGCGAGGAGTGGAAGCTGACGCCGTTGCCGACCTTCGACAAATTCATCTGCCCGAAGAAATCGCCGCTCAGCCGCACCTGCCCGCTAACGTCGCTGATGGTGGTGTCATCCACGCGGCCGTCCACGGTGACATCGCCTTTGATGTTGGACGCGCGCACGTTGCCGCGCCGCAGGCTGATGTTGACGTTGCCCGCGTTGTCGGAGACGGTCACGTCGCCACGCGAGTTGGTGGTGATGCTTCCCTGACGCGCGGCAATCCGGACATCGCCGCGGCGGGTGGAAATCTCGACGTTGGCCTTCGGCGGCAGGTAAATCTCCAGATCACTGGCGACGGAATGGTTGCTTGCGCCACCAGTGTTGGCATTCAGGGTCATCACCGTGCCCGCAGTGTTGAAATTCGGCTGCGTCTGGCTGTCGACTTTCTTCGCCTGCTCTTCGCTCTCGGCGACCACCTTCTTGTGCACTACCACCTTGATTTTCGGTTCGGTCCAGTTGCTTACCACTACGTCGCCGCGATCGGACACGACGCGCAGGTCGATACCGGCGGCAAAGGGCTGCTCCACGGTCGCGCTGTAGGTGTAGGAGTTCCCGAACAGGCTGCCGAAATCGCCGTCAAGATCGGCTTCATTGCGCAACGCTCCCCAATTGAAGCGGTCGGTGGCGGTGAAACCCATGCCGAACAGGACGAGGAAGATGATCAGCACTACGCCCCCGGCGCCGATGCCCCGCGAGGGCACGCCTTCGCGGTTGTCGCGCCAGTGCTCCAGCAGCTTGACCGCGCCCCACAGGATAAGCAGCACCGGCCAGTAGAGCGCGAAGTAATGCCGCAGCGACGGCCAGGAGATCATACGCATGTTGCCGAGCAGGAAGATCACCCCGAGGGTGATCAGCACGATCGGCCCGGCCAGCGAGCGGCGACGATGATAGTGCATCTGCGGTGCGGGGCTAGACATGGTCCACCTGCCGCGTTTCAGGATTCTGTGGAGGCGCCGGCGGAGTTCCGGGAGGAGGCGGCGCGCTGTATTCAACGTGTCCCGCAGTGTCCAGGTTTCCGGCCAGCACTTTGACCAGGCCGATCACGATGAGGAGGACAGGCCAGGTGCGGTGGAAAGAGGCGACATCAAATTCGTTCAACATAAACAGCACGCCCAGGGTGACCAGCACCACCGGCCCCATCAGGCCGCGGCTCCGGCAACGCATGCAGTAGCAACTTCGGTTGGGCTGATAGGTATCCATGGTTCGCCTCCTCTACATCTCCCTCGTTGCGCCGCCCGGGGGTGAGAAGCGCTTCACGAACAGCCACACTCCGATGGCGATCAGGATCAGTGGCCACAGCCGGTGGATCCAGTAGGTATGGAACAGTCCCAGGGTGTTCAGCAGGAACAGAATGCCCAGGCCGATGAGCACCAGCGCTCCGACCGGTACGCGGTTGAAGTCGACGCGCTCGCCGCTGCCGAACGCTTTCGCTAACCCGAAAGGATCGGGCGCGGGCTGCCCGGCGCGAATAGCGTGCGCGGAACGGACGGAATCGATGATCTGGTAGATATAGAAAAACGCGATACCGAGTCCAAAGATCGGCCCGTAGGTGTCACCCGTCTGCGAAGCGCCGAACACCAGCGCGACAAAGATCAGCATGTGCGCCAGGCCCTTGGCGTACTGGCCGTTATAGACCGCGCCCACGCCGAAGGGAAAGAATCCAGCGAGCACGCCGGCCAGCCCCGGGCTGGGGCCGCTGGTTACGACCATCGGAGCCACCGGAGTGCCCGGAGCGCCCGGCACGATGGTCGCAGCCGCCGGCATGGTGTCGTGCAGCCGGGTCGCGATGCAGTCTTCACAGTAGACGACGCCGCGCACCGAGTGCGAGCACTTGTCGCACATCGGCTTGCCGCAGGTGCGGCAATACGATGTGGCGGCGACGTCGGGATGGACGGTGCAATTCATGAGTTTCTCCTGGCGAAAACCTGGTCAGCCAGCGGAGGGGAATCGAATAAGCGCGCCATGGTGACGGCCTCCTGCTCCCGGCTGTAGTTCTGATACTTGCGATCAGGTTTGTCGCTGCGGTCTTTGCGGTCTTTCTCTCTCTCCGCCGGCGGATTGCTCTCCTCCGGCGTGGTCGCGCGCTTCAACTCCTGCACGCGCGATTCGATCTCGTAAACAAACCGGATGTTCTCGTAGTACTTCACCACCCGGGCCTGTGCCTCGTAGGCGCCACGCATGATGGCGTTGGGGCTCAGATCAAGATGGCGCACATTGCCCAGCTTCACTCCCGCCAGGCTGAGCACCAGCGAAATCGAGAAGAACGCCATGGCGAACGACATGGCGAACTTGGGCTGCAACACCGGGCCGAGCACCGGCCGAAGGCCACTGCGGAGCTTCTGCCACCAGCTTTCCCGCGGACGCTCCGTCTGGACCGCGGTTTCCGTGCGCCCGATGGTCGCCGTCAGGATGTTGTGCACGAAGTTTGCCGGAGGCTCCACCTCCGCCAGCCCGCGCAGCAAATGCATGCCGTGCTGGGCTTCGGCGAACATCGGCCCGCAGCTCGCACACGACTTGCGATGTGTTTCGAACTGCTCCAGCTCGGCGCCGCTCAACGTGCCGTCAATCGCCTCGCTGAGCAGGGCGTCGAACTCCAGGCACTGCATTCCGGATTTGCTCTCCTCGGACATCAGGTCACCTGCCTATAAGTACGTGATAGCAGCCGTGCAAGTTCCGTCCGGCCCCGATTAATGCGGGATTTGACCGTTCCCTCGGGAACCTTCAGGGCGAGGGCGATTTCGCGGTAGTCCAGGTCCTGCAGGTCGCGCAGGATGACCGCCTCGCGCAGCTCCGGGGACAGCTTCTGCAGGGCTTTGTGCACCATTTCCTGGGTCTCGCGGGTCTGCAGCCGAGCGTCGGGGGATGGCCCGACGTCTTCCAGCCGCTCGGCCACGCTTATCGAGTCCTGTTCCGCCGTGATCGGCTCGTCCATGGAATCGGTCACCCGGTCCTGCTTGCTCTTGCGGAAATGGTCCACCAGGAGGTTGCGGGTCAGGGTCGCCACCCAGGTCATGAACGCTCCTTTGTCCGTGTCGTAGCTTTTCAGGGTGCGGTAAATCTTGATGAAGACCTCCTGGGCGAGGTCCTCGGCGTCGTGCTGCGAGCCCGTAAACCTATAACAAATGTTGTAGATACGGCGGTTGAAGCGCTGGACAATCTCCTCCCACGCGACCGCGTCGCCAGCGGCGCAGCGACGGACCAGAGAGGCCACGACTTGATTGTCGTCCAACCAGCACTCCTGCGGAACCCCTGGTCACACGACCCCTGGGGATAAATACGCAGCGCTGGACCAGAATGTTCCGCCCGCAAATAGAGGGAAAACAGAGGATTTTAGCAGGTTTGAACGATGACACCTGTGGTATAAGACGCATTCTCGGTGACAAGCATAAGAGGCATTTCGGCGGTATTGGTGTTCCTTGCGCTCACCGCATTGGCTGCTGCCCAAAGCGAACCGGTGAACCCTTCGCCGTTGTTCGTCAGCGTAGGAGCCCTGGAGCCGATCAAGACGCCTAGTCCGCCTTATCCCTCAGAAGCAAGAGATGCAGGAGTGCAGGGCCAAGTAGTGGTGCAATTCATTGTTTCCACCTCGGGCGAGGTAGAGAGGGTGGACGTCATTTCCGGCGATCCAATGCTGACAGGCGCCGTGGTCACCACGGTGAAGAAATGGAAGTACAAGCCATACGTTTTGAACGGAACGGTAATACCGGTGCGCGCGCAAAAAGCTTTCAATTTCGGGTTCCCGGGAACCACAAAGGACATGCAGGAGGAAAAACCGGTAACTCCGGCGACTTCACCTGCCGGAGAAGCTTCACGTGTTCCGATCGAAGCGGGAGTTGCCCAGGGAAGGCTGATCCACCAGGTCAGCCCGGTGTACCCGCCAAAGGCAAGAAGTAAGGGAATTCAGGGAACGGTAGTGTTGCGCGCTGTCATCGGAAAAGACGGGGCGGTGCACGAGCTTGAGCCAATCAGTGGCCCCCCGGAACTTATCCCGGCTGCGGTGAGCGCGGTACAGCAATGGCGCTACAAGCCTTTTCTTCTTAAAGGTGAAGCGGTAAACGTGCAGACGCAGATTACCGTCCATTTCACGCTGCGGTAGTGCTGAGCCAGGCCGATTGTAATCGAGGCAAAACGAGAACTCGCCAAGGAACAGATCCGGCAATTGAAGCGCCCGCTTTCACGTCTCCCCCGCAGTCTTCTTCTGACGCTTGCTTGACGGTGTCGCTCCTGGGTCCGTGGCCGCCCCACCTTCGTCGCCCCAGGGCTCAGAGCGAGAAGGCGGCGACCGATCCTTAGTACTCGCTTTTGCATCCAGAATGTATTATTTTAGGAGTTAAAGGAGAGTCAAGATGCCCTCCACGGCTCAGCACCGAAGGACGAAACAGCGCGGCAAGTCCGCCCGCAAGCCGAAGTTCCAGGCCGATCTGGCGCCTTTTGAGGACAAGACGGTTCGTGCCCTGAAGGATGAATTGCAGCTAGCCAGCAACTCCGATTTCCTGACCGAGGCGGTTGCCTTATTCCAATGGGCCGTTTCCGAACGCAAGCGGGGAAACAAAATCGTCAGCGAAAGCGCCACCGGCGAGAGAAAGGTGCTGGTACTTCCTCGTCTGGAAAGAGTAGCGCCCGAAACCGCACTGCCGCATGTCAGGATCGACTGGACCGAGAAGGAGTTGGACAGTCTCTCCCAACTTGCCAGTGCAGGACCTGCCGAACCGACTGTAGCTCTACTTCGCGCAATGAGGGGCAGATAGTTGGCAACTGTCATCCGGCGATTGCAGGAGAGAGATTCGGTCGAAGGTTTCGACTGCGGCGACGAACCCCTCAATAACTATTTAAAGAAACACGCCTGGAACAATCAGCAGAAGAGCTCGATCGGCGTTACCTATGTCGCCATTGAGGAGATCGCACCGGCGGCAGTCATCGGTTACTTCACGCTGGCTATGTCGAGCGTTCCACGGAACGCCATGCCGAGAAAATATGTCCGCGGACTCCCCGCCTATGACCTCCCGATGATTCTGCTGGCCCGCTTGGCCGTGGACCGCCATTTTGCCAGGCGAGGCTTGGGACATGCTCTCTTGTCAGAGGCTCTAAAGCTGAGCTTGCGCATCTCCGAGCAAGTTGGGTGCCGCTGCATTCTTGTGGACGCGTACCCCACCGCCGTGGCGTGGTATCAACGCTACGGCTTCATCCCCATCGAGGGCAGCAAGGGCGGGTCGGCACGAATGTACCTGGACATGAGGACTGTCAAGGCCGCGTCTGAATCGCTCGGCACAGAATGAGAGCAACGGAACTGCCCCCTCCCAATGAGCCCATGAGTACGTGTGTACATGAGTTCGTGACGGACCGTGAAGCGATACACTGAGCAAGATCATCGGGAGGTAATTTCTTATGAGACTGCGTTGGGCACTGGGTATCGGGATGCTCGCGATTGCGGGCACCATCGGCATTCATGAACTGAAGGCAACGCCGCAAATGCTAGGGTCACCTTGCGTGGTGGTGGTGCCGCGGGATTGGGGAGAGTTCAAAGGCCTTTCCAAGTCCGGCTTGGTCTTCGAGGATAAAGCCGGCACCTTGCGCCTGCTTGACCAGATGCCGTGCAACATGGCCGACGGGAACAGCGTGCCCCAGGTTTCGGTTGAAGTGCGGCGGAGATAGCTGACGATGGCCGGATCCTCCTAGCGAATGCGGCGCCGGTAGCGGATTGCCGTAAGCCGAAGGCTGAGAGTTGAAGCTATTCCAAGGTGAAATAATCCACCGTGACCGGGCTTTCGAAGAGCGAGTAGTCGCGGGTCACCACGGTGATCCCGCTGTCGGTAACGAAATACCGTTGGCGGTCGGCTTCGGTGTCGTAGCCGATGATGGTGCCCTCGGGAATATGCACGTCGCGATCCACAATCGCCCGCCGGATGCGGCAATGGCGGCCGATGTTGACGTGGCTGAAGATGATGCTGCTGTCAATCTCGCAATACGAGTTCACGCGCACATCCGGCGAGATGATGCAGTTGCGCACCGTGCCGCCGGAAACGATGCACCCCGACGACACGATCGAATCAAACGCCGCGCCCAGGCGCCCGGGATCGGAGAAGACGAACTTGGCGGGCGGATACTGCCGCTGGTGGGTGCGGATCGGCCAGCTCGAATCGTAGAGGTTGAACACCGGCGACACCGCCACCAGGTCCATGTTGGCCTCGTAGTAAGCCTCCATCGTTCCCACGTCGCGCCAGTACAGCGCTTCCTTCTTGTTCTCATCGATGAAGTTGAACGAGTACACGCGGTAGTCTTCCATCATCTTGGGCAGAATGTCGTGCCCGAAATCATGCGACGAGCTCTGGTCCTCCGCGTCCTTGAGCAGCACCGGGATGAGCACGTCGGTGTTAAACAGGTACACGCCCATCGAAGCCGATACCTTGCGCGGCTCATACGGCGAGCGGATGTCGGTGACCTGCGGCTTCTCATGGAACCCGACAATCCTGCCCTCGCGGTCGATGTCGACCACCCCGAACCGGTAGGTCTCCTCCGGCTCGATCAGAATCGTCGCCAGCGTCACGTCCGCGCCCGACTCGAGGTGTTGGCGCTGCATCCGCGAGTAGTCCATTTTGTAAATATGGTCGCCCGACAGGATGAGCACGTGCTTGGGCTGCTCTGCGCCGATGGAATAAATGTTCTGATAGACCGCGTCGGCCGTGCCCAAATACCAGTTCTCGCTGACCCGTTTCATCGGCGGCAGGATCTCGACGAATTCGCCCAAATCTCGCGCCACGATGTTCCAGCCCTCGCGGATGTGGCGGTTCAGCGACAGCGCCTTGTACTGCGTCAGGATGTACACCTTCCGCATGTCGGAATTGATGCAGTTCGATAACGTAATGTCGATGATGCGATAGATGCCGCCAAAGGTCACCGCCGGCTTGGCGCGGTCCCGCGTCAGGGGATAGAGGCGCTCACCTGCCCCTCCTGCCAACAGGACTCCAAGGGTGTCTTTCATGGCATCATCCCGAATCAGGTCTGGTTAATGGCGGTCAGGAAGCCCTACGCGAGAGTCTGATAGTAGCACAACGAATCGGATGATTGGATGATCCGGTGATCGGGCGAAGGCCGGCTTTTCGCTCACCATGTCACAGACCGCGGGATCGCCGATGGTTCACGCCGCGTCGTCAATGCGGATGCGCAGCGACTTCAAGAACTTCGCGTCCTGCGCATTGATCTTGAAATCGGGTTCGCCGTGACGCGTGGGGACCAGTGACGGCCGTTCCCCCGGTTCTTCTTTCTTGTTGAACCCGATGGTCGCCTCCAGCACCAGGAACACGTCATAGCCGCCGGCCTTGATCTTGGAAATCGCCTCGGCAATGGGTTCGCTCTCCGAGAGTGATTCGTTGATGGCTTCGCCGAGCTCTTTCATCAGTTGTTTCAGTTGCTGGTCCACGAGAACCCCTTTTCAGGCACGCGCTGTCATCCACAGGAGGTTTGCCGCCTTGCCGCGTGCGCCTCATTGATTGGATGCCCGGCTGCATCACACGGTTATGTGATTTATGACCCAGGTCGCGGGTTACACGCTGCTAGAATGTGTCCGTGCCAGGGATCTCTACCGCCCGCAAGCTGGGCATCTTCGGACGCGTGGCGGCGCGCCAGGCCGGACAGAACCGATGGCTGCGCGCCGGCTGGTCCGCCCTGCAGATCACGTTGCGGCACTTCGGGCGCGTGCTCCACCTGCTATGGCTGGAAATTACAGGGGTCTTTTTTCTGTTTTTCGCCCTGGCGGGTGGCGTGGCGTGCTGGCGCGAGTATCACGCCTGGCAGGCAGGAAAGTTCGGCCCGGGCAGGATGGCCTTGGCCGCGTGCTTTGCCCTGGTGTTCTTGTGGTTTGGCGTGAGCTCGTTCTGGAGAGCGAGGCGACGCAGCGGATAACGTGTCGTCCCTGCGGGACTCGGCACACCGAATAGAGCTTACCCAGCACTGCCGTGTTGGGCTACTAGCGGGCCGTCCCTGACGGGACTCCAAGCGAGGTGTTGTGATGGCCGACAAAGATGTTCTCCCCGAGATAAAGAAAACCGGCCCGCCGAAAACCTCCGACCAGCAAACCTCTTCCCACATCTCCGTTCACCCGCTCTACACGCCCGCCGATCTATCCGGCCTGGACTACGACCGCGACGTCGGCTATCCCGGCCAGTATCCCTACACCCGCGGGGTGCAGACCACCATGTACCGCGGCCGACTGTGGACCATGCGCCAGTACGCCGGCATGGGAGACGCCGAGGAGTCCAACAAACGTTACAAGTACCTGCTCGACGCCGGCACCACCGGGCTGAGCGTCGCCTTCGACCTGCCCACCCAGATCGGCATGGACTCCGACAGCCCCATGGCGATGGGAGAAGTCGGCAAGGTCGGCGTCGCGATTGATTCCATCGAGGACATGCAGCGCCTCTTCGACGGCATCCCGCTGGAAAAAATCACTACCTCGATGACCATCAACGCGACGGCGGCGATCCTGCTGGCGCTGTACATCGCGGTGGCCAAGCGCCAGGGCAGCGATCCCCGCAAGCTCGGCGGCACGGTGCAGAACGACATTCTCAAGGAGTACATCGCGCGCGGGACCTACATTTATCCGCTGAAACAGGCGATGCGCATCGTCACCGACATCTTCGCCTACGCCAACCAGCACGTGCCCGAGTGGAACACCATTTCCATCAGCGGCTATCACATGCGCGAGGCCGGATCCACCGCGGTGCAGGAGGTCGCATTCACGCTCGCGAACGGCATGGCCTACGTGCAGGCCGCGATTGACGCCGGACTCGACGTGGACAAATTCGCCCCGCGCCTCTCGTTCTTCTTCAACTCGATGAGCAATTTCCTGGAAGAGGTGGCGAAGTTTCGCGCCGCGCGCCGCATGTGGGCTCGCATTATGCGCGAGCAGTTCGGCGCCAGGAATCCGCGCTCCTGGATGCTGCGCTTCCACACCCAGACCGCCGGCTCCAGCCTGACTGCACAGCAGCCGGAAAACAACATCGTGCGCACCGCGTTGCAGGCGCTGGCGGCGGTGTTGGGCGGCACGCAGTCGCTGCATACCAATTCCTACGACGAAGCGCTGTCGCTGCCGACCGAGCAGGCCGTGCGGGTGGCACTGCGCACGCAGCAGATCATCGCCTACGAAAGCGGCGTGCCGCAGACCATTGACCCGCTCGCCGGGTCGTATTACGTCGAATCGCTGACCAACGAGATCGAGAAGCAGGCTCTCAGCTACCTCGACAAGATTGATGCCATGGGTGGCACGCTGAAGGCGATCGAGCGCGGCTTCGTGCAGCAGGAAATCCAGAACGCCGCTTACGAGTATCAGCAGGCAGTGGACCGACTGGAGCAAGTCGTGGTCGGGGTCAACCGCTTCGAGCAAGAGCAGGAAAAACCGATCGACATTTTCCACGCCAACGAAGACCTGGAGCGGCAGCAGGTGGAGCGCCTGCGCGAACTGCGCGCCCGCCGCGATAAAGGCCCGTGGGAGACTTCCCTAAGAGCCGTGGAGGACGCCGCCCACTCCGGCACCAACCTGATGCCCGCCATCATTACCGCCGTGGAGAGCTACGCGACCGTGGGCGAAATCAGCGACACGCTGCGGCGGGTGTTTGGGGAGTACAAGGAAGCGGTGGTGATTTAGGCTCTTTGCGCGCAGACGAAAGCAACTCGAGGCCTTGGTAGCGTGCATATCGTAAGCTGGCGCACCGTCATGGAGGTATTTCGTGAACCCGGAACTCAAGAAAAAATTAGGCAAGATTTGTGATGCGTTCACGACAGCACAGGTTAAAGTACTGACCGCGCAAGGTGCGGGTGCCGATGCGAAAGAAGTTCAGCTGTTGCAGAATCAGATCAACAAGCTCGTCGCAGATTACGGTCTGTCCCGGGATGACGATACGTTGCTGCAGATTAAAGCGAGAGTAGATGAACTTCGAGAGCAGTTGTTCCCAAACCCGCCGGAACCGCTAACAGCCAGCAAACCGCCGCGAGAAATCCCAGGAGAACTGCTGAACGAGTACTACTGTTTGCGCGCAATTTTGGGTAACTACTGATCATTCACTTGATGGCCCACCGCCTCAAAATATGCGGGCGAAATATGGGGTGCAATAGTGGGTTGGGTTTGCACAATGAAGCTCGACGAAATAGCGCCGGGAAAGCCAGCGGCAACGGCGGCATAGTGGTTCGTCACTCGACGACTACTGGACCGAGATTGCACGAGTAGGCGATATCCCTAAAACATAAACGGTTTATCGAGACTAAAATCACGGCTCCACTTGCGAGTGGTGATCCGAATAATGCCACGTTCGGGTACGCACTCGCACTTCGCACGTAAGAAAAACCGCTAGGGTACAGAATTCCCTCGTAACCCCTCGCTGCAATCCGTTCGCCCAGTTCCTGAGTGATCCGGTAATCATGATCGGCAGGAAAAAATAGGCTGCGCAAGAAATGGTACATGCTTCCTGGGCCGTTGAGTCCATCGAGGTCGAACGGGAAATTCAACAGATCAAACAGTTTTAATGGTCGCCGCGCCCTCAGGGTTGCAACATAGATGTCCTCGTGCACAATCTGCTCAAGCGAGGGTTTGACTTCGAAAACGCACGTCTCGAAATCCAGCGCGCCATAGAACACACGAAAGCCGTCGCGGTTCAATCGGTTCGCTCTCGCAGAGGTTACAGGCGGCGAATCGTACTCCCCAGGTTCGGACGGCGTCCGGGGTGAGAGCCTAACGCGGAAAACTAGCTGTGTTGGTGCAAGCGTGTACTCTACCGGGAAATCGAGCACTTCAGCGAAAGCCTCTGCTGCACTTTTCGGTTCTGCCATGTCGCCCCAATCATGAATTCCAAGGCAAGTTTCGAGCGTGAGACGAAGGGGAGTGATCCCCATCGGAATAAGATCAGGTGCGCTGCGCATTAGCTGAAAACCCGTGAGCTGCTTCAACAACTCGTAATCGCGTCGGAGTTGTGGTGTAAAGATGATGTCGTCATCGGGCCACGAGGTACCTGGGATCAGTACGGCTGGCATGTGCCTGCCAGGTCTTGTGCCATCCACGAAGAACTTCTGAACTACATAGCCCAACACGGAGGAATTCAATCGGCGTCCAGTGGTGGACCCACAACGCGGGCACTGCGACTCGGCAATTTCACCGTAAATCGTCGCAGTTACTCGCAAGCCGTGGTCAGCGAAGCAATCGGAACAGACTTGCTCATGTAGCAGGGAGACGTCCTTTGTAAAGTTGACGTAGAGGTTACCCAGGTCTGGGAGCGATGGGTTCTTGCTTTCCATTGCGGAATTATCGCTTGCAAGGGGCGCAGCACACACCTTCAGTTTTCAAAAGGGGGGCTGGCCCTCGATAAGAGCGAAGGCGTTGTCAAGAGCACACTGATCCTGGGCGGTGCGTAAGCACCGCTGTGCGTCCGTGGTTGAGGTCTGGAGACATCTGGCAGAATCCACGTTGCGAATCACCCTACGGTCGCTGGACCAACCATCGATTCGGCCTATTGCCTCGGCCATGATTCTTCAATGCGGACACCCGACCCCGTGTCGGGTGCGAGAGCGCCCAATCAACACCTGCGGTCTCGCTTTTCGCCGACCAGGGCCAGCCCCGGGCTGCTCTCGATCGCGCGGTGCGCGCTGAGCACACGCGAGGCCGCATCGCCGGGTGCCGCGTCCGGGGATTTGCTTAGGGTGGCCTCGAAATTATCACCGCCGAAACACCCATATACCGGTTACAGTTGCAACGTGCCGTTCATACTCAATTCCTTCCGGCTGTGGCCGCGATTTGTGGCGTCTCACCCGGCCCTGTTATGCCAAAACTTCTGTTGATCACCGCTTCTGCGCCGGAAATTCGGAGGGTGCGAAGATCGCGGGTCCTTAACTTTCAGCAGATTACCGGTAGCGGGACTCGATACGCAGGTGGAACCGACAGTTCGCGCAGCATCTGCGATTACTACGTTGATAGTTTGATTGAATGTAATTACTACTTATGTAGGTTTAGGTTGAAGCAATCACACGCGGCCATGAAGTTCGCCGCAGAATGCGGCTTTCTGCCGGGCCGACCAGATCACTGACTAGCGAACACCGAAACTGAAACTCGAAAGTCAGGGTGTTTTCAGATAATCTGCGGATGACCGCCCGCATCGGCCAATGCGCCCGATGCGGGACACACTCTTGCCATGGGCCGCATTCACGTTCTCCCGGAACACGTTGCCAACAAGATCGCCGCCGGCGAGGTAGTGGAGCGTCCGGCGTCGGTGGTGAAGGAGTTGCTGGAAAACGCGCTGGACGCGGGCGCGCAGCGCATTCGGGTGCAAGTGGAGGGTGGCGGCAAGAAGCTGATCCAGGTTACCGACGACGGCTGCGGGATGGTGCGCGACGATGCCCTGCTGGCATTTGAGCGGCACGCCACATCGAAGATCCGGACTGCCGATGACCTGCTGACGGTGGCGACGCTGGGGTTCAGGGGCGAGGCACTGCCGTCGATCGCGTCGGTTTCAAGATTACGGCTGGAAACCTGTGCGGCGGAGAGTCGCGCAGACCCACATCTGCCAAAACCGGGCAGATATGGGACACCGACAGCACCCACAGCACCAACGGCACGATCGATGGCACCAACGGGCACGGTGATCGAGATCGCCGGGGGAAAAATCCTGAAGGTGGAGGAAGCTGGACTGCCGGCGGGGACGTCGATTACGGTGCGCGATCTGTTCTTCAACGTGCCGGCGCGGCGGAAGTTCCTGCGCGCGGAATCCACCGAACTGGCGCAGATCGCGTCGCTGGTAACGCACTACGCGCTGGCGCATCCGGACAAGCATTTCGAGCTGCACTCGTCGGTGAACGCGATGCTGATCGCGGCGCCGGTGGCGTCGCACCAGGAACGGATTTACCAGGTGTTCGGGCGCGAGACGCTCGACCAACTGCTGCCGCTGGCGGCGATGCTGCCGCTGGCGCGGGTGGGACTTCCGCAGCCACCGCCGTGGGCGCGCAAGGAAGAAGATGACGCGGGCGAGGGCGCCCGCGCCACGCCGGGTGAGCTGCGGCTGCACGGGTTTGCGTCCAAGCCGGAAATCCAGAAGCTGAACCGGAACTCGATGTTCGTGTTCGTCAACGGACGCCTGATCCGCGACAAGGTGGTGCAGCACGCGCTGACGGAGTCGTATCGCAATATTTTGCCGCCGACGGTGTACCCGGTGGTGCTGTTGTTTCTGGAGATGCCGAGCGGCGAGTTGGACGTGAACGTGCACCCGTCGAAGGTGGAGGTGCGGTTCCGGCAGCAGTCGGTAGTGCACGACTTTGTGCGCGACTCGGTGCGGGCGGCGCTGATGAAGGCGCGCCCGGTGCCGCAATTCACGCGGGAAATTACGGCGCAGCCGACGGCGTCGCCGGGGTTGACACCGGCGGCTACGGCATCCGCACGTCCCTACCCCGACGATCTCGCGATCACGCAGGCGGACGCGGATTTTGCGCTGAGCGCCCCGGCGCTGCCGCCGGTTTCGCAGCGCCTGGAGTTTCGGGGTTCGCTCGATGTCGAGGCGAATGCGGCCGTGCCGGTGGCGCGTTTCGGATCGCGGGCCGTGGTGCCGGATGGGGGATGTTCGCGCGAGATTTCCGAGCCGCCGCCAAGCGATGCGCCGCCCTTCGAATCGCTGAAGCCGCTGGGCCAGGTGCGCGAGTCGTTCATTCTGGCGGTGAACGAAGAGGGGCTGTGGATTGTGGATCAGCACGTGGCGCACGAGCGCGTGCTGTTCGAGAAAGTGCTGCGGCAGCGCGCGGCGGAGCGGGTGGAGTCGCAGCGATTGTTGATGCCTCTGATCATTGAGTTGTCGCCGCAGCAGCAGGCGATCTTCGCGGAAATCTGCGATGAGCTGCGGCACAACGGCTTCGACGCGGAGCCTTTCGGCTCGCGCACCATTGCGGTGAAGACCGCGCCCGCCGGGGTGGACGCCAGCGACGTGGAGCGCATGCTGCACGAGTTGCTGACGCAGTTCGAGCGTGAGGAGCAGGCGCTGAACCTGGAGATCGCGCGCACCCGAATCGCTGCGTCTATCGCGTGCCACGCCGCCATCAAGGTCAATACCCCGCTGACGACGGAGAAGATGGAGTGGCTGCTGCGCGAACTGGCCAAAACCGAATGTCCGATGTCGTGCCCTCACGGAAGGCCGGTGGTGTTGCGGTATTCTGTGAAGGACATTCAGAAAGCGTTCAAGAGGATCTGACGATCCGGCGATCGCGGGGCGGATCGCACGATCGCCAGAACACTCCATGACGGAACAGGAACTCCACCAACTACGCCGCCAGAAATGGGGTCTTGACGGGCGCGGCGCGCGCACGCTGGAGGAGGCGCGCGCGTTCGTGGAGACGGTTGGAATGTGCCTGCTGTACCCGACCAAACCGCCGGTGCTGGCGCCGACGTTTCTGGGCGCGTACGCCGGCATCGACGATGACCTGCCGACGGTGAGGCAGGCGTTTGCCGATCCGCGAGCGCGCGAGGCGACGGAGATGATGGTCCGCTTGCTGCGCGAGAAGACGGCGTTCGAGGCGAACGTGTTCGGCGAGGCGGGATGGCTGGTCTCGGCGGCAGTGTTTCCGTACTTGTATGGCGTGGTCGGCGACAAGAACCCGCGGCACATGCCGACGCCGGGCGCGCGCGCGGAATACTCACCGCTGGCGCGCGACGCCTTCGAGGTAATCCGCGCACATGGCGGGGTTTCCAAGCCGCAATTGCGCGAGCTAGTCGGCGGTGAGCCATCGGCGCCGGCGCTGGACCGGGCGCTGAACGAGTTGTGGTCGCGGCTGCGCATCACGCGCGTGGACTACACGCCGGAAGAAGGCGCGAAGTGGGATGCGCTGTATCGCTGGGCGCCGGAGCAGGTGCAGCGCGGGCTCCACATGTCCCAACCGGAGGCGCTGTCGGGGCTCCTGTCGAAGTATCTGGAGACGGTGGTGGCGGCGGAGAGCGCTGAGGTCGAGGAATTTTTCGGGCGGCTGGTGCCGAAGTCGCGGGTGAAGGAGTCGGTGAATGCGCTGCTGGCGGCGCGCGAGTTGAGTTTTGTTACGGTCGGAAAAAAGAGCATGTTGCAGGTGGCGCCGCAGCGAGAGGCGTATGTGGCCAGGCCTCGGCGGACAGTCAGGGGCTAGGGGGGTAGTCCATAGCCCGTAGCCGGTAGTCCGGAACGTACACCCTGTTCATCCCGGACAACGGACTACCGACTTCGGACTACATCTCTACCGTAGCTGTTAGCCGTAGCTCGTAGTCCGTAACGTACGCCCTGTCCACCCCGGACTACGGACTACCGACTACGGACTACCCTTTACTGAGATGGCGAGCAAGAAAGGCAAGCTAACGATCGCGATTGATGGGCCGGCGGGAGCCGGCAAGAGCACGATTGCGGCGCGACTGGCGCGCAAACTCGGGTACGTGAACCTGGAGAGTGGGGCGATGTACCGCGCACTGGGGCTCAAGGCGATCCAAAACGATGTGTCGTTCGACGACGATAGCGCGCTGTTGGAACTGGCCCGGAATTCGCGCATCAGTTTGAAGCCGCGGCTGGACGGAAACCGCGTGCTGCTCGATGGCGCCGACGTCAGCGCGCGGATTCGGGAGCGCGATGTGACCGAGGCGGCGTCGCGGGTATCGGTGCATCCGGCGGTGAGGGCATGGATGGTGGATCGGCAGCGCGAGATGGGCAAGCGGGGTGGTGTCATCATGGAAGGGCGCGACATCGGAACCGTAGTGTTCCCCAAGGCCGAGGTGAAGATATTCCTGGAGGCCACGCCCGACGTGCGCGTGGAACGGCGCTTGAAGCAGCGCGGAGCGGATGCGGGCAAGGCAAAGACGGTGGCGGCGGAGCTGCAACAACGCGACCAGCGCGACCGGACGCGCGCGGCGTCGCCGCTGGTACCCGCGCCGGACGCGGTGATTTTGGATTCGACACACCTCACCATCGATCAGGTGGTAAAGCGGGCGGTGGAGTTGGTAAGGAAGGCGATCAGGGAGTAAATTCAGTTTTAGTTCTCGTTTTCCCGGTTCCAGTTCCCTTGTGCGCTCGGCCGACGCCCTCGTCAGGTCTGCCGCTCGTCTCCCACCCGGGTCAAGGTACGGCACTCGCCCACCCGCCGCCGGAGATACACGAGCGATCAATTCGTGCCCAGACTGGTGTGTTTGAGGTAGACACGAGCACCTCGTTTCAACACGACTTCGCGCTTGCGGCACACCGCTGCAATGTCTGAACCCTCCATCCCGACGGCCTCCACGCGACAATCCTTGGGGACGATCGCAGGATCATCGTCAAAGTTTGCTGCAGCCGATGGGACTGCTACCCCTCCCCTACCTCGGAGATAAGGCATTACGGGCTGCTCCCGTCTGCGCATTCCCATCAGCTCTAATAGCGAGATTCTAGCGTTCAGAGCCATATGGCCGGTCTCCCACGTGGCCTCATCAATGGACACCGAAAGCATAGCAGGAGAGCCGGCGCTTCGCTTACGCGCAGTGACTACTCTGCCACTGAGTTTCGCGCCGGCAGGAAGAATGACATCACTTACGTGTGTTTCCTCCAACACGGTCATTTGGACAGCATCGCCTACATGCGAACGGCTCGAGGAAATCTCCTTCTGAACCTCGGCGTAAATACTGTCGCTCGTCAGACTAGACGCCTGCTGCATTACCGACAACAATAGCAAGATACAGACACTGTGCATAACTTCATTCCGTTCCGCCCAGCTACCACCGTGAATGCACCGACAGTCCGTTAGAGTCGGGTTACACGGCCAGTGGCGCTGTGCCGTTAGCAATTGGGACCCACACGTCCAGCACGAAGGAGCACGCTCTCACAAGGACCGGATAACTTCTTCCTCTTTTTCCGAAGGCACTTTACCTACCCACTCCTTTTCGACGACGCCCTGCCGATTCACCGTAAGTAGCGTTGGTGTTCCTGCTACGCGAACATCATTTGCTCGTAATTGTACGATACAATCCACTGCAATCTCCTCTCCAGCAAGATACAGGCGCGCATCCGCTGGCGAGTCCGGCAAAATCGCAATTACGCGCACATGTCTTGCATGGGCTTGCAAGACAAGGCGACGGTAGAAAGGCGAGCTTTCGCGGCAGAAGCGACACTCCTTCCTTAGAATCAGCACCAAGGTACGAGAGTAGTCAGACCATGCGATGTCATGAATTGGAAGCTCTCGCCCTGTTAGTGATGGCCTGGACACTGGCCGCCGAGCACGATAATTAACAACTAAGGTAAAACCTACCATAATCGTAACAATGATCAACAGTATATTCGCTGCAACTTCGAGACGTCTCATCCTGATCAGCCTTCCTATCGCACTACAGATTGTCTGCCATACAGGCCCCCCGGTCCCGAGAATCTGAAGAGACGAGCATTCCTCGCGTCTGAACTCAAGAGCGCGAGGAATGGTCAGGCCTAAACGTCATAACAACTGCTAGGGGCAATTGGCGACACATGTATTGTAATAGTCATCACAGTGATAATAAATTAGACAATTGGTTATCTCTTCCTCGGGATCGCCGAAGTTGATGCATCGATCGATACAAAACTGACCTGCTCCCCAAGAATTAGTCCATTGGAAATGTGACTTCTCCATTTACGATGCCCCGCTCGGGGCAAGGAGGAGGAGTCGTGCGCAAGAGTCGATTCAGCGAAGAACAGATCATCGCGGTGCTGAAGGAGTCCGAAGCGGGGGTAGAGCCCGGCGAACTGTGCCGGCGGCACGGGATCACGCGTGGCAGCCTGTACCGCTGGAAGGCGAAGTACGGCGGCATGGAGGTGAGCGAGGCGCGGAGGCTGCGTGCACTGGA